>NZ_JAMOKQ010000005.1:0-223469 GCF_023656805.1 Bifidobacterium sp. M3-N-101 | reverse complement strand
CGACGAGATCAACAACCGCCCCATGCGCGTGCTCGGCTACCGCACGCCCGCCGAGGCGTTCGCCGACGAACTGTTAGAATTACAGGACCAACAAGGGTGTTGTACTTCTAAATAGACATCGGGAACGCCCAAAACAGTAATCGGGAGTAGGCGGGAGCGGTTATTGCGCAGTCGGTTTTCAGCTGAGAAAATCAGCCTTCGACCTTGGCATCAGCGGTTGCCTTCTTGTCAGCATCGAACGGGTGATCACCGGTCGCGACGTTCTTGGCAGAGCCCTTCTCGCCATTGTCGGAATCCCAGTGGATCTCGTGCTTGTCATCGTGGTTGCGCCACCAGCTGGACAGGATGGAACCAGAGATGTTGTGCCACACGGAGAAGAAGGTGGACGGCACGGCGGCAATCGGGTTGGAGGCAAAGGAGGTCAGAGCCAGGGTTGCACCCAGAGCGGAATCCTGCATGCCGACTTCGAAGGTGATGGCCTTCTGCTGTGCGTAGCGGAAGCCCTTCGGGTAGATCTTGTACATCAGCTTGGAGAAGCCGAAGCCCAGCGAGTAGCCGCACAGGTTGTGCAGGATGACCACCGGGATGGCCATCAGGGAGCTGGCCACGAACAACTTCGGGCCGTTGGCGGCAACGACCACGCCGATGATCAGCAGGATGGCCACCTGGGAGACGATCGGCAGGGCCACGGTAATCTTTTCGATCTTCTTGCCGAAGATCATGTGGCAGATCACACCGAGGGCGATCGGGAAGAGCACCACCTTGACGGCGTTGAGGAACAGGGACTCGACCGGCACGGACACGTACTGGGAGGCCAGCAGCTGCATCAGCAGCGGAATCATGAACGGAGCGCACAGGGTGGAAAGGATACCGATGGAGACATCGAGCGCCACGTCACCGCGGGAGAGGTAGCTCATCACGTTGGAGGAGGTACCGGACGGGCAGCAGCCAACCAGAATCACGCCGACGGCCAGCGGACCGGACAGGTGGAAGATGGCGCACAGGGCCACAGCGATAAGCGGCATGATGATGAAGTGGGCAATGGTACCGACGATGACCATCAGCGGCTGAGTGAGAATGCGCTTGAAGTCATCCAGCGTCAGCGTCAGGCCCATGCCGAACAACACAATACCCAGCATGTAACCGGTGTATGCCTTGCCCCACAGGCTGGCAGCCGGCACGAAGTAGTTGAATACGGCCCACACGATAACGATGGCGGTGAACCATTTGGTCAGCCAATCAGCGAAAGCCTTGACCTTCTCCATGATGTCTCTCTTCTATGTTTGGTGAAGTAACATCGCAAGAAACTAAACGGAATTGACCAAGAATGGACAATTCTGTTCGCATCGTGAACGCTCGCATGTCCACACCCAAGGCATGAGATGCAAAAGAACAATGCCTTCGACGGGCGAGAACGCGATGAGCCACAATCGCAACACACCGGCACGCACATTTTCCACAGGATTGTGTATAGTGTTCACCTGTTGTGCTAATTCAGCGCTTTGCGCGCCGAGTCAAACACCATGGTGGCCATAGCTCAGTTGGTAGAGCATCTGATTGTGGTTCAGAAGGTCGCGCGTTCGAGCCGCGTTGGCCACCCCAGCAAGACCCTTCCGTTCATGGAAGGGTCTTTTGTTTTTTCTGCGCACCCCCACGTTGTACACTCGGGGCTGTCCACTTCACCAAACCCAAGGACATAAAGGTCCATCATGCTGTCTTTTGAGAACGATTACTCCCGCGCTGCCCACCCTGCCGTACTGGAGGCCGTGGCCGAAGCCAACAATCATCTGTATTCGGGTTATGGCTCCGACGAGCTTACCGAACAGGCCAAGGCGAAGATTCGCGAGGCTTGCGGCCAGCCGGATGCGGACGTGTGGTTCCTGGTAGGTGGCACACAGACCAACCAGGTCGTCATCGATACCATCACACCGGCGTATGCAGGCGTGATCACGGTCGCATCCGGCCATCCGAACGTGCATGAGGCCGGCGCCATCGAGTTCTCCGGCCATAAGGTACTCACGATTCCCCACCACAACGGCAAGATGGATCCGGCCGAATTGGACGAATTCTGCAAGACCTTCTATGCGGACGGCAACTACGAGCACATGGTGTTCCCCGGTTCCGTATACGTCTCGCAAAGCACCGAATACGGCACCATCTACTCCAAGGCCGAATTGCAGGCCATTGCCGACGTGGCGCATACGTACGACATGCCGCTGTTCGTGGACGGCGCACGTCTTGGCTATGCACTGACCGTCACCGGCAGCGATATGACGCTGGAAGATATGGCAAACATCGCCGATGTGTTCTATATCGGCGGCACCAAGGTAGGTGCCCTGTTTGGCGAGGCTATTGTGTTCACCAAGCACAACACGCCGAAGCATTTCCTGACCCGTATCAAGCAGCATGGCGCGCTGCTGGCCAAGGGCTTCGTGCTGGGTGCGCAGTTCGATGCACTATTCACTGACGACTTGTACTTCAAGATCGCCCGCAATGCCAATGAGGCGGCCGACCGCATTCGTGAGGCACTGCACGCCAAGGGATACACGCTCACCTTCGAAGCACCGACCAATCAGATCTTCGTGACGATGGACCAGCCGACCATCGACCGGCTCGAACGTGACGTGAAACTTGGATTCACTGAAAAGGCTGATGATACGCATACCGTGATGCGCATCTGCACGAGCTGGGCCACCACGCCCGAAGAGGTCGACCAGCTTATTGAGTTGCTGTGACCGTTGAGCTCCAGGTCTCTCCCTCCGCCATCGCTTCGCGATGCCAGCTCCCTCGTCAGAGGGAGGTTTTTTAAGCTCGCTCTGACGAGGGAGCTGGCCGCCGAAGGCGGACTGAGGGAGAGACCCCGGTGAAAACGAACCTACTCCCCTATGGCTTCGCGTTCCATGTCCACGAACTTGTGAACCGAGGCTTCCACGGAATAGTGCGCCTTGGTGTATTCGGCGTACTTCTCACCCCATTCTGCACGCTCAACCTGATGTTCGATCCACCAATCGATACGCCGTGCCAGCATCGCCGCATTCTGCACCGGGAACAACGATTCGCCCAGCAGCGCAAACTGGCTGGCCGCCGATAATTCGGACGCGGCAATCACCGGTACCAAGCCGCAAGCCATCGCCTCAATTACACTCACCGATTCGATGTCGGCAATCGAACAGTGCACGAACAGATCGCCCGAACGCAGCAGATCCGGCATATCGGCATGCTTGTGAAAGCCGATGTCGGCCTTGCGTGCCAGCAAACGACCGGCACGGAACCTGAGATACTGTTTGAGCGGCCCGGTACCGGCGATGATGAGCTGAATGCCCCCAGCATGCTTCGACATCGAAACTGCCTTAATCAGCGTAATCTGATCTTTCTCGCTGGCGAGCCTGCCGGACGCAATAACGCGGAACGGTACCGGAGCGGACGCCTCAGGATCAACCGGCTTCTTGGGTGAGTAGACAGGCGAATAACCGTTGGAAATCACATGCAGTTTCGCCTTGTATCCGTGCGCGCGTAGCAAGCTGGCGGTCATCTCGGTGGGCACATGAATATGATCGATGCGCTTGTACAGCCAATGTTTGAATAACCAGTACAGGAAGCTGGAGATGCCGGGAATATGGCGTAACGGACCGGCGGAATACAGCACGTTTTCAGGCTGCAGATGGAATCCGGCAGTGACCGGAATACCCATTTGGTGGGCGACCTTTGCGGCACGACGGCCGAACTTGAACGGCATATAGACATGCACCACATCCACACCTTGGAACGCGGTGCGGAACAACGTGTCACTGGGCTCGGCGAACTGCATGAGCTGTTTAGCCGCCACCCAGGAAACGAGCGGAACCTTGTTCACTCGTGCGGGATATTCAGGGGCGCCAACACCTACGAGCCGCACATGATGCCCTTGTCTCTCCAATTCAGCAGCCCACTGCAAGGCCGAATTGGACGTGCCATTGCCCTGGCTGCCCACGGTATCCACCACCAGAGCGATGGTCAGCGGGCGGTCAATGCTCTTTTCAATCCCGTTTTCGCGCATTGCTTCATCGTAGCCGTCACATCTGGCGGCTGAGTCCGGACCAATAGGAAATGGTATGGCTCAGCGACGTTTGCCCAATAAGGTGACCTATCGTTGCCGCACTACAGGAATAGCAATCACTTGTCTTGCAGAGCCCTCGAAACCCGCGCTGCAGCCTGAAACAGATCAGCGGTGTGTTTGAGCAAACTGATACGCACCCAGCCTTCGCCTGCTTTGCCGAAGCACGAGCCCGGCATCAATGCGACACCCGCGGTCTTCAGCAACCAATCTACGAATGCCGAGGAATTATTTGCCAAGTCTGCCGAGCCATCCGCAACCCTAACCTCACTCACTGTGCCATCGTGCACGCCCGCGCTGCCCCACCGCTCAGGTACTTTGGCCCATGCGAACAGTCCACCTTGCGCTTCAGATACCGGCAGGCCGGCTTGGGTAAAACCGTCTCGCACCACTTCGAAGCGATGCTGGTATTGCACGGCGAGCGCCGCCACAGTGCTCTGATCGGATTCCAATGCCACTGCACCGGCCTGCTGGATGACGCTGGACGCCAGTACCGCGGTCTGCCTGTGCACGGCCTTGACCTCAGCCAACACTTCTGCATTCCCAGCCACAAATCCACCGCGCCAGCCGGCCACCATATACATTTTGGAGAGTGACCCAAGTTCCAGAGCCACATCAAGCGCACCGGGTGTCTCCAATAGGCTCAGCGAGCGCGTACTTCCGAATTCAAGCCCAGCATAGGCAAAATCATTAAGCACGATGAACCCATACTGCTGAGCTAGGCGTACAGCGGTTTCATACAGTTCCGGCGCGGCCACAGCGCCGGTCGGATTGTTGGGATAGTTGAGAATCAGCAGCTTCGCACGTTCCCACACAGCCGGATCAACAGCATCCAAATCAGGCAGGAAACCACGCGCCGGATCGGCGGGAATCGTCTCGAATCGACCTCCGGCAACCGCCGTGGAACCTTCATATTGCGGGTAATAAGGATTGACAGCAACAACCGTCTCGCCCGGATCGATAAGCGCCTGAATAACAGTGGCAATGCCTACTGACGAGCCGGAAGTCGCCAGCAGTTGAGTGGCCGGGTCCACGGAGACACCGTGCTTGCTCTCGTACCAACCGGCAATAGCATTCAGGTATTCCGGCAAACCATCAAATGACGGATAGCGAAACAGGGAAGGATCATGGGCGGCATGAGCGAGCGCATCCTGCACAAATGCAGGTGGCTGACCATCCGGATTGCCTTTGCTTAAGTCGATGACATCTTCGCCGGCGGCGATGGCTGCTGCAGCTCGGGCATCCGCCTCGGCAAAAGGATTGCCCGGCAACCCTGCTGCCCGCTGAGAAATCAAAGCCGCGTTCGACATCGGTATGCCGGCCTCCCCTGTATCCAGCCAGCGGCGTACTGGTTTTGGAACACCGCCGTCATCCCCAAAACGTTGGCCCGACCGTACTACAAACCTCATCGGCCGGTGATTGCTAAGGTACGGCAGCTCTGTTACGCGCGCAATGGCGTGTCTATACGCAGTATTTATGGCAGGTTACGGGCAGGACAACTTTTTTTTCAATGGCATGCGGTGCTGTATCGACCACTCTCAGGCTTCCCTCAGGCGGCCAAAGTTCCCATTATTCCTTGGGACGGTGAAACCTCCATGGGAATGTGCTTTCTGTCCTGAATCGCAACCCCATCATGTGGTAAACGTCACACCGTGCGGTAAAAAACGCACCGTGCGGTAACACGATTTTAGCAAACTGCGGAATTAAGCCATTTTGCATTACTGCACCGTGCGGATTTCACTGCACCGTGGGTCATTCACCGCACCGTGGAGCGCTCGCCTATTCCATGCAGCATGGCAGAATGTGGGTATGACTGAGAACGCCGTGAATACTGCCGTGACTTCCCCCTCCCCCGCAATTCCTGCCGTGAACCGCCCGCTCGGCACACCGCTGGGCAAACATCCCACCCGCGTGCTGTTTCTGGGTGCAGGCGAGCTAGGCAAGGAAGTGGCCATTGAGCTGATGCGGCTGGGCGCATGGGTGTGCGCAGCCGACTCCTATGCCGGTGCTCCAGCCCAGCAAGTGGCGCATGAATATCGCGTGCTGGATATGGCGAATGCCGCCGAGCTGCAGGTGTTGTTCGATGAAGTCAAGCCGGACATTATCGTGCCCGAAGTGGAGGCCATCGCCACCGACATGTTGGCCGGAGCTGCAGCTGCCGGTGCCCAAGTAGTGCCAAGTGCCGAGATTGCTGCGATCTGCATGGATCGCGAACGCCTACGCGTGCTGGCTCACGAGGAGCTGGGCTTGCCGACCACGCCGTATCGTTTCGCTGGTTCGTTGGAAGAGCTGCGCGCCGGGGCTTTGGAAGTTGGCTATCCATGCGTGGTCAAGCCGTTGATGAGCTCGTCTGGTCACGGTCAGTCGGTGGTACGTTCCGCCAATGCCATCGATGCCGCTTGGACCGAGGCTCAGGAAGGCCGCCGTGCCGCCGATGAAGGTGATGTGTCGCGAGTAATCGTGGAAGCGTTGGCCCCATTGGAACGTGAGTTGACGGTACTGACTGTTTCTTCGTCCGCCGGTATTGTGACATGCGCGCCGATTGGTCAGCGTCAGGAGTCCGGCGATTATCGCGAGTCTTGGCAGCCGGCCGCTGAGCCAGGCGGCGAATCTGAGCGGGCTCAAGACATTGCACGCACCGTCGTTGAAGGCTTGGTGGCCAAGGCACAGGCAGCCGGTGAAACCGGTTGGGGCGTGTTCGGCGTGGAACTGTTCGTGCTCACCGATGGTTCGATTCTGTTCAACGAGGTTTCTCCCCGCCCGCACGATACCGGCATGGTGACGATGGCTTCCCAGCGCCTGAGCGAGTTCGCGCTGCACGCTCGCGCGATTCTAGGTCTGCCGATTACTGCTGAGCATGTGGCACTTACAATTCCGAGCGGCTCGGTGGCTGCCAGCCACGCCATCGTGGTGGCCGGCGATGGCGAAGCCGAATTCACCGACGTGGCCGCCGCACTGGCCGAGCCCAGCACTGATCTGCGTATTTTCGCCAAGCCCGAAGTGCATGGCCACCGCCGCATGGCCGTGGCACTGGCCGTCGGCGAATCCGAAGCCGACGCCCGCGCCAAGGCCGCCCACGTGGCCGATGCGCTGACTATTACCGTGAAGTAATCCGTGAGTGTTGTTGTAGCCCTCGATTGGTACCCTTTTACCGTTAGTTCACCTAGAAATTTCACTCCTGAAAGGTGAGTCATGGAGAAGCTGGAAAAGCTCTACGAGGGCAAGGCCAAGCAACTGTACGCAACCGATGATCCCGAGGTTCTGTGGGTCGAATACAAGAATACCGCCACTGCTGGCGATGGTGAGAAGAAGGAAGACTTCACCGGCAAGGGCCGTCTGAACAACCTCATCACCACCATCATCTTCGACCTGCTCAAGAAGCGCGGCATCGACAGCCACCTCGTCAAGCGCGTGAATGACACCGGCCAGCTGGTACGCAAGGTGAACATGTTCCCGTTGGAGATCGTGCTGCGTAACGTGGCCGCCGGTCACTTCTGCTCCCGCTTGGGCGTGGAGGAAGGCCTGCCGCTCAAGGAGCCGGTGCTCGAGTACTTCCTGAAGAACGACGATCTGCATGATCCGTTCGTCAACGATGATGACCTCGTGGCCCTTGACGTGTGCACCCGTGAGGATCTGGCTGAGATCGCCCCGCTGGCTCGTAAGATCAACGAGGCCCTGATCGAGATCTTCGCCAAGATCGACGTCAAGCTGGTTGACTTCAAGATTGAGATGGGTCGCGCCACCGACGGCACGTTGCTGCTGGCCGACGAAATCACCCCGGATTCCTGCCGTCTGTGGGATCAGAAGGACCACTCCGGCAAGGTCGAGCACCTCGACAAGGACCTATTCCGCCGTGGTCTGGGCAGCATCATCCCGGCCTACGAGGAGATCGAGGAACGTCTGGCCGAGCTCGCCAAGTCCGAAGGCATCGAAGTCGCCGAGTAAGTCGTTTAGGTGCAGGTAGCAGAACATATAGCTGGCTCCTCTCTCTGAGGGGAGCTGTCGCCGATAGGCGACTGAGGGGAGGTCAAGACGTTCACCGCCATGACAACTCCCCTCAGTCAGCTTCGCTGACAGCTCCCCTCAGAGAGGGGAGCCAAGTTCTTTTACCGCACTTCTTCAATTTTTCAATAATTTCAAGAAAGGATTTCCATGGTTTTTCGCGTGTACGTGGAAAAGAAGCCCGGCTTTGATGTCGAAGCCCAGCAGCTTGCGGGCGAACTGCACACGATCCTCGGACTGACCGGCCTCAAGGCCCTGCGCATCGTGAACCGCTACGACGTCGAAGGCATCTCCCAGGAGCTGTTCGACCAGACCGTGCCCACCGTGTTCAGCGAGCCTCAGGTGGACAATGTGGCCTACGACCTGCCCGACTTCGCCGGCGCCAAGGTCTTCGCCACCGAGTTCCTGCCCGGCCAGTTCGACCAGCGCGCCGACTCCGCCGCCGAATGCATCCAGCTCATCTCCCAGGGCGAGCGCCCGACGGTCCGCTCCGCCAAGCTGTACGCGCTGGAAGGCGAACTGACCGACGCCGACGTGGACACCATCAAGCATTACGTGATCAACCCGGTCGAGGCCCGCGAGGCCAGCCTGGAGACCAAGGAAACCCTGAAGACCCAGGTGCCGGTGCCCGGCAAGGTCGAGACCATCGCCGGTTTCAACGAGATGGACGCCGAAGCCGGCCAGAAGTTCATCGACGAACGCGGCTTGGCCATGGATCTGGCCGACCTCGAATTCTGCCAGAAGTACTTCAGCGAGGAGGGCCGCGAGCCCACCATCACCGAAATCAAGGTGATCGACACCTACTGGTCCGACCATTGCCGTCACACCACGTTCGGCACCGAACTGGACGAAGTGGACATCGATGACGCCACCGTCAAGGCCGCCTTCCAGCGTTACCTCGACATGCGCCACGAGCTCGGCCGCGACGCCAAGCCCGTCTGCCTCATGGACATGGGTACCATCGGCGCCAAGTGGCTCAAGAAGAACGGCATCCTTACCGGTCTCGATGAGTCCGAGGAAATCAACGCCTGCACCGTCAAGGTCAAGGTTGATGTGAACGGCGAGAATCAGGACTGGCTGTTCCTGTTCAAGAACGAGACCCACAACCACCCCACCGAAATCGAGCCGTTCGGCGGCGCGGCCACCTGCATCGGCGGCTGCATTCGCGATCCTCTGTCTGGCCGTTCCTACGTGTATCAGGCGATGCGCGTCACCGGCGCCGCAGACCCGACCGTGCCGGTGTCCGAGACACTCGAGGGCAAGCTACCCCAGCGCAAGCTCGTGACCACCGCTGCCGCCGGCTACAGCTCCTATGGCAACCAGATCGGTCTGGCCACCGGCCAGGTCGATGAGATCTACCACCCCGGTTACGTGGCCAAGCGCATGGAGGTGGGTGCGGTCGTAGCCGCCACCCCGGCCGACCACGTGCGCCGCGAGACCCCGGCCCCCGGCGACAAGATCATCCTGCTGGGCGGTCGTACCGGTCGTGACGGTATCGGCGGTGCTACCGGTGCTTCCAAGGCTCACAATGTAGAGTCCTTGGAACTCGACGGCGCTGAGGTACAGAAGGGCAACGCTCCTGTGGAGCGCAAGCTGCAGCGTCTGTTCCGCCGTGGCGATGCCTGCCGTCTGATCAAGCGCTGCAACGACTTTGGCGCGGGCGGAGTGTCCGTGGCGGTCGGCGAGCTGGCTGACGGCCTGTTCGTGGACCTCAACACCGTGCCCAAGAAGTACGAGGGCCTGGACGGCACCGAACTGGCCATCTCCGAATCTCAGGAGCGTATGGCCGTGGACGTGGCCGCCGAGGACGTGGACGAGTTCCTCACCTACGCTCGCGAAGAGAACCTCGAAGCCACGGTGATTGCCAGTGTGACCGAGGATCCGCGCATGGTGATGACCTGGAACGGCGACGAAATCGTGAACCTGTCCCGTGAATTCCTGGCCTCCAACGGTGCCTCCAAGCACCAGACCGTGCACGTCGAAGCCCAGCAGGGCTACGAGACCCCGTGGGGCGAGGGCACGTTGGCCGAGCGCATGAACAAGATGGTCACCGATCTCAACGTGGCCTCCAACAAGGGTCTGTCGGAGCGCTTCGACTCCACCATCGGCGCGGGCACCGTGCTTATGCCGTTCGGCGGCAAGCGTCAGCTCACCCCGAACATGGCCATGGTCGCCAAGCTGCCGGTGTTCGGCGAGACCACCACCGCTTCGGCTATGGCGTGGGGCTTCAACCCATACATTATGTCCAAGAACCAGTTCACCGGTGCATACCTGTCTGTGGTCGAGTCGCTGGCCAAGCTGGTCGCGGCAGGCTTCGAGCATGAGAAGGCCTACCTGAGCTTCCAGGAGTACTTCGAGAAGCTGCGCGACGAGCCGGAACGCTGGGGCAAGCCGACGGCCGCCGTGCTCGGTGCGCTGATGGCCCAAGTTGATCTGGGCGCCGGTGCTATCGGCGGTAAGGACTCCATGTCCGGCTCGTTCGAGGATCTCGACGTGCCGCCAACGCTGATTTCCTTCGCCGTGGCCGTGGGCAACATGAAGCGCGCCACCTCCCCCGAGTTCAAGGGTGCCGACCACCGTATCGTGCGTATCGCACCGCGTTACCTGGCCGACGGCCTGACTCCGGACAAGGACGCGCTGCTTGAGGCATTCTCCGTGATCGAGGAGCTCACCGACTTCCACGATGCCTTGGCCGTCTCCACGCCGGGCTATGGCGCCACCGCCGAAGCCCTGTTCAAGATGACGCTCGGCAACCGCATTGGCGTGACCCTGAACGACAGCATCGCCGTGGATGACCTGTTCACCCCGGCATACGGCTCGTTCATCGTCGAGCTGGCAGACAACGCCAAGCTTCCGGCCGTCTCCAACCTGGTCGAAATCGGCGAAATCGGCACCACCACCTCTGAATACGCGTTCAAGGCCGCCGGTGAGACGCTGGACTTGAACGCCGTGCAGGAAGCTTGGGAGTCCGGCATCGAATCCGTGTTCCCATACCGCTCCAAGGGCGAGGATAAGGGCAAGACCGTCGAGACCATCGACTTCCACGCACCGAAGAAGACCGCGTACACAGGTTCTTCCGTTGCCAAGCCGCACGTGGTGATCCCGGTGTTCCCGGGCAACAACTGCGAGTACGATTCCGCCGCCGCCTTCGAGCGCGCCGGTGCCGACGTGACCACGCTGATTGTCAACAACCTGACGCCGGCCGCCGTCGCCGAATCCACGCAGGCACTGGTCAAGGAAATCAACAAGAGCCAGATCGTGATGATTCCGGGCGGCTTCTCCGGCGGCGATGAGCCGGACGGTTCCGCCAAGTTCATCACCGCGTTCTTCCGTGCGCCGGCCGTCACCGAGGCCGTGCGTGACCTGTTGAAGAACCGCGATGGCCTGATGCTCGGCATCTGCAATGGTTTCCAGGCGCTCGTCAAGCTGGGTCTGGTGCCGTACGGCGACATCGTGCCGATGACCGACACCTGCCCGACGCTGACCTTCAACACCATCGGCCGTCACCAGAGCCGACTGGTCCGCACGCGCGTGGCCTCCGACCTCTCCCCGTGGCTGGCCAAGACTTCGGTGGGCGACATCCACACCGTGGCCATCTCCCACGGCGAGGGCCGCTTTGTGGCCTCCGACGAGGTGCTCGCCCAGCTCAAGGCCAACGGCCAGATCGCCACGCAGTACGTGGACGAGACCGGCACCCCCGGCATGGATCTGGACGTGAACCCGAACGGCTCGCTGCTCGCCATCGAGGGCATCACCAGCCCGGACGGCCGCGTGTTCGGCAAGATGGGCCACTCGGAGCGTTCCGGCAACGGCCTGTACGTCAACGTGCCCGGCAACAAGTACCAGCCGATCTTCGAGGCCGGCGTGGAATACTTCGCCGCCTGATAATCGGCGCACATCGCGCCTGATACGGCACACAGGGAAGGAACTCTCGGGTTCCTTCCCTTTTTTGTTCATGCCGGTCATGGGCTAAGGTTGGGGTGTTCGCACTACCGAATCCGCCGCTGAAAGGACCTGTCGTCATGCCGATCAACGAGGCATTGTTCACCGCGATGAAGGCCGCCAGCTACATCAAGCCCAACGCGGGCAAGTCGTACAAATTGCAGCGCGTGGCGGAAGAGCTTATCGCCAAGCAGGCACCCGCCAATCCGAAATGCCGTGTCGAGGATATTTCGGCGCCTATGGCGGATGGATATGCCGTACCATTGCGAGTGTTCACGCCGCTGGTCGCCTATGGAGCGCCCCTGCCCGAAGCCCTGGAGGAATCTTCCGCCAATGACACGCCAGTGGCCTCGGCAATATCCGCGATTCTGCCCGCCGTATTACCCAAAGTCCTACCCAAAATACCCATCAAGGAAAGCACGTCGAGCGGCAACACCGGCAGCATTCCCGACGACTCCGGCACGGAAATCCCCGTGATTACGCCACATGGCACTATCCTGTTTTTCCACGGCGGAGGTTGGGCCACGGGCGGCATCAACCTGTACACGCAGGCTTGCGCGCATATGGCCGTGCGATTGCAGCGCCGTGTGATTGCGGTCGAGTACCGGCTGGCTCCTGAATACCGCTTCCCTACTGCCGTTGAGGATTGCTATGAGGCGGCCCGGCAGTTGTTTGCCGGGGAGTTGCCGATTTCTGGGGTGGGTGGAGGTTCTGCCGCTGATGGCCACCCCCAGTCGGCTTTGCCGACAGCCCCTGCCGGCGGGAGCGATATTCCTGCGGACCAGAGAGACATTCCCGCCAGCGGGGGCGATATGTCTGACCCCGCTCCCGATCCCGACAGCATCGTGCTGTTTGGCGACAGCGCGGGCGGCAATCTTGCGGCCGCCGTCTCGCTCATGGCCCGTGACCGCGGCGAGTTCATGCCGCGCACGCAGATGCTGCTTTACCCGGTAGTCGGCAACGACTACAATCCCGAGACCAGCCCGTTCGAATCGGTGCGGACCAACGGAACCGACTACATCCTCACCGCACAGGACATGGCCGATTACATCGACATGTACCGTTCGTCCGTGGCCGACCTGACCAATCCGTATTTCGCGCCGCTGACCGCGCACGACCTGAGCAATCAGCCGCGCACGCTGGTGTTGTCCGCCGAATACTGCCCGCTCAGAGACGAGGATGAAGCGTACGCCCGTCGCCTGCAATTGGTGAACGACAACGTCTCCTGTTACCGAATTCACGATGGCATCCACGGCTACCTGCTCAATACGTCGGCCGTGGGACTGGTGGCCACCACCTACCGAATCATCGAGCATTTCCTCGACGGCACACCGCTGGAACCAGCTCCCGGCACCGGCACCACCGCCAACGCACCGGAGGGAGGCTACGCGTGGCAAGACGTACTTGGTACCGACTAGACAACATCGGCAAGTTCTACTCCTCCCAGGCTGGCCGCTCCTCGCAGACCGTGTTCCGCTATTCGGCCGAGCTGGCGGACGACATCGATCCGGACATCCTGCAGCACGCGCTCGACCATGCCATCGCCCAGTTCCCGAGCTTCAACGTGCACCTGCTCAACGGCATGTTTTGGCATTACCTCGAACAGTCGGACGGCCGGCCGCTGGTGGAGCCGGAACATCTGCCGATATGCTCGCGGCTGCATTACGGACCCAAAAGCATGCTGTTCCGCGTAAGCTATTTCCGCAATCGTGTCAATCTCGAGGTCTCGCACATCATTTCGGACGGTCGCGGCGCCATCAACCTGTTCAAGTCACTGCTGCACGCCTACATCGCCGAGCGGTACGACGTGCCGGGCGTGCCTTCGGATTACGACGGTTCGGATAGCGACAAAGCCGAAAACAGCTTCGACAAATACTACGAGAAAGACAAGGCCGGCGCTGCGCCAGGCACGAAAATCTACCGGATGGCCGGCCCCATCGACCGGGCCGCGCCTACGTTCATGGAATACCACGTCAGCGCCAGCAAGGTGCTTGGTGCAGCGCATCAGTGCGGAGTGAGTCTCACCTCCTACCTCATCGCCGCGATACTGTGCGCGATTCGCGACGTCATGCCCTCGCGCGCCCGCAATCGCGCGATTCGCGTGGATATTCCGGTCGACTTGCGCGCCTTCTTCAGGTCGGAGACCGTGCGCAACTTCTACGGCATGACTTACGTGGCGTACACGCCGGCCGAAATCGAAGCCGATGAGGACTCCGCGAAAACTTCCGCAACAAGCCCAGACGCAGCCGGCGACGGCCAGCAGTCCGCCGCCCGCACCGCGCACGGCAACGGTATGGGTAGATTGCTGACCGATGAGCCGTTGGCCGACATCGCCCGCCAGGTGCAGGAGCAGCTCGGCCATGCCACCAGTCGCGAGCGCGTCGAATCGCATATGAACCGCATGATTGCGCTGGAAAAGAATCCGGTGCTGCGTCTCGCGCCCTCCCCTGCCAAGGACTGGGTGCTGGAGCTGGCCCGGTTCATCGCCGACCGCGAGACCACGACCACCGTCTCGAACCTTGGCCGAATCACCTTGGACGAACGACTCGCGCGTCATGTACGTTCGGTGAGCTTCCTCACCACACCGGCCAGCCTGAATTTCACGGTCTGCTCGTTCGGCGACGACCTGAGCATCGGCATCTCCACCATCTACCATGATCTGAACGTCATCAAGAATCTGTGTCGGATTCTCGCCGCGCAGGGCATCAGCGGCCGTATGAACATCGCTGGCGTGCATGTGGAGAAAGGAGCGTCGGCATGAAGCATTGCGATGCCTGCACCGTCGATTTCACCGGCGATATGGCCCGTTGCCCGCTCTGCCAGAACGAATTGCGCGGCGAGGCCTCCCCCGCTGCATTCCCCGCGCAGCAGATCTATCTGCGTCCGAGGCGTTTGGCGGTGGAAATCATCACGTTTGTAACCGGCGCGATTTTGCTGCTGCATGGATTCTTCAGCTATCTGTTTTCGTGGCCGATACCGATTGCCAGTGCATCGGCGGCCGCGCTGATCATCAGCGTGCTGTTCATCAATAGTGCGATTCTGCACGTGCCGCGGCCGCTTCGCCTCATGTTTCGATATTTCTATATCATGCTGGCGATTGCACTGGTCTGGTTTGTGGCGACGATGAATCATGTCGTCACCATGTTCGTCATACCGATCACGTGTCTGGTTTCGCTGGTCTTTGACGTGGTGCTGCTTATCGTGCTGCGAGCCAAGGCCATTGACGAGTATGCCAAGTATCTGGCGTTCGACATCGTCGCTGGTCTGCTGCCTCTGACGTTCATTCCGCTCGGCTGGGCTCCGTGGGATGTGCTGGTGATGGTCAGCGGGCTGGTCTCCCTGCTGGTGCTGCTCGGCCTGCTCGTCTTCGCCCGCCGCCAGCTCTTCTCGGAATTCGGCAAACAGTTCTCGGCGTAAGTTGACTGATATTGACGTTTAATAGTGATGGCCCACAGGAAGATTCCCTGTGGGCCATCACTATCTGTTGTGTATGGATACGCTTAATCGTCTACTTCATAGTGGTCGACAGATGCCTTCACCTGCGCCGCATCGGCATCGCTACCGGTTTCGAATTTTACCTTTTCTCCTGCAGGCCAAGCATTAGTACTGGCGTATACTTCGGCAGCCTTCACGCCATCGGCATCGTATAGAGCCAATATCAAGTTGACGGTACCGAAATCGATTCCGCTGATGTTTTCGATGACGGCTGAGTATGCGTAGTAGCCATATCCGTCATCAGTTTTCTCAAAAGTCGCAGAGGCAATCAGATTATTCAGCGCGTCTTCCGTTTCCGTCTTTTTCTTGACGGACGAACCGTTGGCAACAATATCATTCAATGGATCTTGATATTTACTGTCTACCGTGAGCTTGTAATTATCGACAAAATCCTTGAGCAATGCCGAACGCTTATCGTATACCTTAGTCCATTCGGTGCTGTAATCCGAGCTGAGATAGGAATAATCCTCGTTCACTTTTTGTGAATCCTCAAGCAGGTTGATATAAGTAATGACTTTCTCCTGCAACTTCGAATCCTTGAACTGCCGCTCTTTCAAAGGCTCATCGTTATCGATTTCAGCCTGAACAGCATCTTTGACATGCTTGACGGAATCGGTATCTTTCTTCTGCTCGTACTGGTCGAGAACATCCGAACGCTTCTGATACGCTTTTGCGATTATGGACATCGCCTCATCATCCGCATAGTCTGGACCGTCATCCTTTTGAGTGTTACCGCAGCCTGCAGCGCCAACGATGAACACCAAACTAACGACCGCTGCAAGTACCGTCTTACCCACGTTTCGTACATAGGAAATCATAAGAGTCCTCTCAATTCCTCGTTTTTCCTATGACGCGACTGCATAACCTCCAAGAATAAATCAGTTCCCAACTGATTTTTGACGATAAATAATTGACCTTGCTATACCATAAAAAAGCGCTGTTACTCATGCCTCATAGCATGAGTAACAGCGCTTGGCAACAATGTAGACTATTTTTTTCGGCTCTGTTGTGTGGATATTCACCGTATACGAGTCCATTTCTGCAATAGATGAATACATCTTTTCAATCACCGTTTTTGCCTGCTCATTAGCATTCTTCAACAAATCCCCCTTATTCAGTTTCTTTTCCGACTGCGTTTTGGCGTCTTTCAAGGCATCTGCTGTATCTGAAACTTCATTGCCGTTAAATAGTGAAGATTCTTCATCAAAGAATCTCAATGAATCCGGGTCCACCGAAACTGACTAGATAGTAGGTGCTGGCAGCGTGATGTCGATGGTTCGATTATGCTTATTGACATCAATCTCAGCCTTACTCAGATCGACGCCGGCACGGGCCTCAAACGTATAGAACATCACAAATGATTTTTTTTATTGAGGAGAGACATGGTGGTGATTAACGCAATTTACAAAAAGCTTTACGCGCAAGACTGTGGCAGCCGACTAAGTGGGGTAAGAAGCTTCTGAAAATCGCGGATTCCATAAGCTACTAAGTGACGGAAGCGAGTGGACAATGCAAACGCGGGAGCATGTGTTGGATACTTTGAATCATGACGGCGCGAAAGTCTTTGCCAAGGGGATGATAAGGCAGGGATGGAATGCTCTAGGTGAGGGAATGCATAACACCGTAGTCGGTATCCAGCATTCGTTGAAGAACAGTGGCAGGGCATGGAATCGTTTCGTCTCCGGATGGCAGGATGCGAAACAGGCCGCGAATGCCGCTCATTCTAACCCAAACAACACGGTGATGAGGGATTTCTGGGATGGTCAGTTCAAGAGATTCGGAGATTGGAGCAAAGGCCACGGGTGGTCCATCGGCAACACAATTATGAATGCCCGAACCGGGTATACCGATTTTCGGGGTATCCACGACATGAAGAATATCGCGGCTGTCGACACCCGTCGGACGGTGTGGGACACCATGAATATTGGCCAGCATTTTTTGGCGTATGCCAACGCGACGTATGACACGTTGAATACGGCGAAAGTGGTGAAGCCGTTTGTGAATCCGACTGCGGATGGTGGTCTGCAGTGGAAGCATTCGCCACAGGATTATTTCAAGACGCTCGTTCCGGATCCAGATCAGTTATGGAATTTCAAGACCATATATCAGGCACCGGGAAAGTTGTCCGATGGGGCGGCTGAGGCATCTAATGCCATTCGAGTTGGTATCAGTGATCTATAAAGGATGGATGATTGACGATGAGCAGGAAATCGGATGCTGCTGAGCGTGGGCGGGAGGCTTACGCGCGGTGGAAGGAGCTTTCGGAGGATGAGAAGAATGAGGATCTTCGTCGGCGTCTTCTCGCCTCCGATCAGAATAATCCCGTGGTCAGGGATATGTTGAAGACTGTCGAGAAGGATATCCGGGGTCGTTCCTCGGCGAATGGTGGTCCGACTCTGGAGTATGAGAGTCATGGTTTGTTTGCGCTGACGGTTCCTCATCTGCATGGTCCGCGTCCGGGGCGTCGTGCGTTCGGAATGCGTGGCGTGGTGTTGAAGTCTTTGTGGTTCCTGTTTGTTTTTGTGGTGTCCGTGGTGGTGCAGGTAGTGTTCATGGATGCGGCGAAGGCGAATGGGTCGGGTGATTGGTGGCCGTTGGCGGCCGTCCCCAATGTTGGGGTGTTCGTCATTGTGTTTGCGTCGATAGCGTTGTCTCCGTTCATCGTTTACGCGATTGGCAGTTTGTGGCCTCGTCTGACCGTGCCTTTCGTGATGTTCGCCTCCTTGGCGATGCTTGCGGCTGGTTCGTTTGTGGGCCAGGAGGTTGGTCGTAGGTGGTTGTGGGACCGGTATGTGGCGACTGGCTTGTTGAAGCCGGGGGATTTCGTGGACTGGTCGTCTGATCGTCTGCCTGCGCCTTTGGCACAACCCGCGTCGGGTGGTTGGTGGGTGACCGGCTTGGTGGCCGGTGTACTGCTGGTGTCGGGTTCCCTGTTCCTGTACCGGGAGGATCGGCATCGTGGGTCGAACATTCTTCCTCGCTATATATCGTATGGTGGCGGCGTGGTTGGTCTGGTCGCGGCCATCGGCATCGCGTTGACCCGTCATGTGAGCGGTTTCGCGTTGGTGGCGGCCCCGCTGGTTGCGTTGTTCGTTGGGTTCCTGTGGTTCCCGTTGGATTTGGCGGCTGCCTGTTTTTGTGTGGATAATCGTCGTGAGTCGTGTGGCGAGTGGCCGGCCGCGTTCTGGCTCACCGCCGAGGCGTTGTTCGTCATTGGCGTGTGTACGGCGCTGCCCATGACGTGACGTCTGGTTGTGTGCTGGGATGGTAGTGCAAAGGAGGGTGAGTGGGGATGTCCATTCGGTTGGATGAGCGACGGTATGTCGAGGAGTTGAAGCGGCTGGTTGCGGATTTCCGGATGTGGAAGAATCCGCTGGTTCCGTTGCCGGATGGCTTCGAGGACGATCTGGCGTGGAGCAATGTTGCCTTCCTTATACTCTTCAAAACCAAAATCGGTTTCCTTGGCCGTAGTAAGATCCTGAATCTTTTCCAACTGCCTGGCCACAACCGAATTGGTCAGAGTCGCCTGAGGATGCAGCATATTGTCAACTGACCTATATCCAAATACCGCAGCAATTGCGCAAACGACGACTAAAACACCAATAAGAATGGCTTGTGCCTTCACTGGCAATTTCTTCCACCTTTTTTCATTGTAAATCCTTCTTCTCTTTGAGGGAATATGACATTAACTGTCCGCCCCCGAACTATTTTCAAGACCAAACGGCATAATATGGGGCTTATGAGCGAACATGTGGAGCATGGGTTTGGGCCGGTGTGGGATGGTGAGTCCCGGGCTTTGATTTTGGGATCGATGCCGAGTCCGAAATCCCGAGCGGCGGCGTTTTACTATATGCATCCGCAGAACCGGTTTTGGCCGGTGATGCAGGCGCTGTTTGCCAACTCCGCTGATCCTACTGACGCTGTCGGCGATTTACCTGAGTCCCGTCGTGCGTTTGCTCTGCGCCACCACATTGCGTTATGGGATGTCATTGCTTCTTGCGATATCACCGGAGCCAGCGATGCCAGCATCCGCAATGCCGTGCCCAACGACTTGGCACCAATCTTGCGCGGCGCTCCGATCGCCCACATCTTCGCAACCGGCGCGAAATCAGCGCAACTTTACCGCAAACTTATCGAGCCGCGCCTGACCGAAGCCGGCATCGCCATCGGTATGACCCAACTGCCCTCCACCAGCCCGGCCAACGCCTCAATGCGTTTGCCGGACCTTATCACCGCCTATCGCGAAGCTTTTCAAAAGGCAAACGTACTAGAGAATGCGTATTGGAAAAACTAGAAGTAGATACCTAAAAGTATGGCGAAACCATCAATCTCGGACGGCAAACCCAGCATCACGAATCCTATCTTGCATCTCATTGGCAATAGCAATACAGCGCGTCCGCGGAATACCAGCCTTCACGCCAACACCAGTCAAATCCGCAACAGTGACGCGCTTCCCCCTTCCGTTCACCGAAGTCGCTTCCAAGCCCAGCCAGCTGGAGAACAACATGAAGGCCGCCGGCTTCAAGATTCCAGCCGATGCGATGGCCGAGATCGACAAGATCACTGGCTTCCACCGCTTTGAGCGTCACGTGGGCTGACGGATCTGAGACTTCCTCCAACGGGAGCGATTGTTAAGCGCCGAAATCGGTATCGCCTTGGGCCTCGGCCTGAGCGATGGCGGTTTCGGCGTTTTTTGCTGCCTGCTCGATGACTTGGCCGTAACCGGTCAGAGCCGCGAACGGCATGAATTGGGCAGCCCGCTGGCGGCGAGACATGTGTGGATGCTTGCGCGACTGGTGATGGGGCAGGTTGATGATGTCATCGTATGCGTGAGTTTCTTGCAAGGTCATGCGCGATGACCTCCAATCTGACGGTTGCGAGTCTGACCGGTGGCACCGTCTTCCATATCCATGGCTTTGATGACGGCGTTGCGGCCGAATTTACGTTTCACATCCAGCAGCGCACGCTGGATATCATGCTCACCATCTCTGTCATCAGCGGGCTCGGACCCATACGATTGAGCCTCGTCATCACCGAACAGGTCGAGCTGCTCATAGCGTTTGCCGGCGGCAAGCTCCTCCGGCGTGGCCACATCATCGGCGATGACGGTCAGGCGTCTCACGAGCAGGCGTGAATCCACAATGCGCTCGTACAGCATCGTCATGGCCTCACGGATACGCGCCGAAGATGACGTGAAATCACCCAAACCAATCGACCCGACCGCGCTCTTGGGCACTTTACGCCCAAACCGGTCGACGGTCACCGGCCCCTGATAACTTTTCGCCGCACGCTCAGCGGCACGTTTCATCGCATAATCAGCGCATGAATCGAGCTTCGACGCGTCCAAACTGCCGATGTCATAGCCAACGGCAAGCGTGAGTCGATTCGTCAGCACGCCTTTATCAACCAAATCGAGGGCGAGCGCATCGGCCATCTCCTTGGTAATCAGTCGGGCCGTGGCATAGTCGGCGGGACCGGTGAGCACCTGCCCACTGCTGATGCTGTGCGCATCCGGCTCATAGGATTGAATGTCTTCAATCTCGCACGGTTCCCAGCCCCATGCATGATCGATCAGCAATTCGGCATTCACGCCGAACATGCGGTACAGCAGATCCTCGTTGTAGTAATCCGAGGCACGCCCAACCGAGCATCGGGCGATATCGCCCATGGTCATCAAGCCGGCATGCTCGAGCTTCTTGGCATAACCACGCCCAACCCGCCAGAAATCGGTGAGCGGACGATGATCCCAGAGCAGCCGCCGGTATGACATCTCATTCAGTTCGGCCACACGCACGCCGTCCGCGTCGGCCGGCATATGTTTGGCGACGATGTCCATAGCGACTTTTGCCAGATACATATTGGTGCCGATACCGGCAGTGGCGGTGATGCCGGTTTCAGCAAGAATCTCGCGCACAATGGTTCGCGCCATCGCATGTGGCCCCATGCCCAGCGAGCGCAGATATGGCGTGGCGTCGATAAACACCTCATCAATCGAATACACATGGATGTGTTCGGGAGCGGCGTACCTGAGATAGATACCGTAGATCTGCCCGCTGACTTCCAAATAATGCGCCATGCGCGGCTTGGCGATGACCATCGAGGCCTTGAGTCTTGGCGAGTGTTCCAGATCGCACGCATCACAGGACTCCCCGATCAATCGACCTCCAGGAGCATGGACCGCGCGCTCGATGTTGACCCCGCTCAAGCGTTGTTTTACCTCGAACAGCCGTGCACGACCAGGAATGCCATAGGCCTTGAGCGACGGTGAGACCGCCAGGCAGATGGTTTTGTCGGTGCGGGTCTCGTCGGCCACCACCAGATGCGTGGTCAACGGGTCGAGCCCGCGCGCCGCACACTCCACCGAGGCGTAGAAGGACTTAAGGTCTATGGCGATATAGACATGCTCGCGTTGCATGTCTCGGGCCATCGCCATCACCTCCTTATCCACTGCCAGCAGCTTGACTAGCATAGCAAAGCAATCGAACATTTGTTCGACAGTGCGCAGCGAATCATTCTCAACAAGAAAAGTGCGAGCAATCCAAACATCTCGGCACAATCGAACATTTCCACAATTGACGGAATATCAGGGCTTCTCGGTGACCAATGTTCATTTCGCCGCCTTTCACCCGCACACTTTTCTTATTGAGAATGATTCGCTGTGAGACAACACGCGATGTAGCCGCCGATTGGTAGGGTTGGCAGATAGTTAATCCCCTGTTTGAAAAAGGAGCTTTGGCTTGTCGGCTGAACTCGAAGACATTCACGAGGAATGTGGCATCTTCGGCGTGTGGGGCCACCCCGACGCCGCCCGACTTACCTATTTCGGCCTGCACGCGCTGCAGCATCGCGGTCAGGAAGGTGCCGGCATCGTCTCCAACGATCACGGCCATCTGACCGGCCACCGCGGACTCGGACTGCTCACCCAGGTGTTCAGCGATGAGCGCGAAATCGAACGGCTCAAAGGCGACCGAGCCATCGGCCACGTGCGTTACGCCACGGCCGGCTCCGGCACCACGGACAACATCCAGCCGTTCATCTTCCGCTTCCATGATGGCGACGTGGCTCTGTGCCACAACGGCAACCTGACGAACTGCCCGTCACTGCGCCGCAAGCTGGAAGACGAAGGCGCGATCTTCCACTCGAACTCCGACACCGAGGTGCTCATGCACCTCATCCGCCGCTCCCTGCAACGCACCTTTATGGACAAGCTCAAGGAAGCGCTCAACACGGTGCATGGTGGCTTCGCCTACCTGTTGATGACCGAAGACGCCATGATCGGCGCACTCGACCCGAACGGCTTCCGCCCGCTTTCCCTCGGCAAGATGAAGAACGGCGCTTACGTGCTCGCTTCCGAAACCTGTGCCCTCGATGTGGTCGGCGCCGAGCTGGTGCGCGACATCCGCCCCGGTGAAATCGTGGTGGTAGATGACCACGGCTACAAGATCGTGCAGTACACCAACAACACGCAGCTGGCCATCTGCTCGATGGAGTACATCTACTTCGCCCGCCCGGATTCCAACATCTACGGCATCAACGTGCACTCCGCCCGCAAGCGCATGGGCGCACGCCTGGCACAGGAATCGCCGGTCGATGCCGACATGGTCATCGGCGTGCCGAACTCCTCCCTGTCCGCGGCCTCCGGCTACGCGGAAGCGGCTGGGCTGCCCAACGAGATGGGTCTGATCAAGAACCAGTACGTGGCCCGCACCTTCATTCAGCCCACGCAGGAACTGCGCGAGCAGGGCGTGCGCATGAAACTGTCCGCCGTACGTGGCGTGGTCAAGGGCAAGCGCGTCATCGTCATCGATGACTCCATCGTGCGTGGCACCACTTCCCGTCGCATCGTCCAGCTTCTGAAGGAGGCCGGCGCCGCCGAAGTGCACATGCGCATCAGCTCGCCGCCGCTCAAGTACCCGTGCTTCTACGGCATCGACATCTCCACCACCAAGGAACTCATCGCAGCCAAGATGAGCGTGGAAGAGATTCGCGACTACATCGGCGCCGATTCGCTGGCCTACCTATCTCTGGACGGCCTGGTCGAATCCATCGGACTGAACGCCGATGCCCCGTACGGCGGCCTGTGCGTCGCCTACTTCAATGGCGACTACCCCACCGCTCTGGACGACTATGAGGCCGACTTCCTGAAGTCCCTCACCCCCGAGGATCGCGTGCGACTGCCTGAGTTCGCGCTGTACAAGAGCAAGTACGTCGGCAACGAGTACAACACCGTGCAGCCGGATGCCCAGTAACTTATCATCAACCCATCCAACAACTCCTTGACCGGAGGCGCTTGCCTCCCCTCAGTCGGCTTCGCCGACAGCTCCCCTCCAGATGGGAGCCAGAATAAGTAGAAAGGCCCAACCAAATGCCACAAGCATATGAGAACGCCGGCGTGAGCGTCGAAGCCGGGTACGAAGTCGTCAAGCGCATCAAGTCGCACGTGGCTCGCACGAACCGCCCCGGTGTGGTCGGCGGTATCGGCGGCTTCGGCGGCCTTTTTGACCTGGCTTCCCTTGGATACAAAGAGCCGGTTCTCATCTCCGGCACCGACGGCGTGGGCACCAAGCTCATGGTCGCCAAGATGGCAAATAAGCACAACACCATCGGCATCGATTGCGTGGCCATGTGCGTCAACGACATCGCCGCTCAGGGTGCCGAACCGCTGTTCTTCCTTGACTACATCGCCTGCGGCAAGAACGATCCGGCTCTGCTCGAGCAGGTCGTGGCCGGCGTGGCCGACGGCTGCGTGCGGGCCGGTTCTGCACTGGTCGGCGGTGAAACCGCTGAAATGCCGGGCATGTACGACGAGGACGAATACGATCTCGCTGGTTTCTCGGTCGGCGTCGCCGAAAAGTCCGCCATCGTGGACGGTTCCACCATTGCCGAGGGCGATGTGCTCATCGGCTTGCCCTCCACCGGCGTACACTCCAACGGCTTCTCTCTGGTGCGCAAGGCCCTGTTCGAGCAGGCTGGCTACACCGTGGACACCGAACTTGACGAGCTGGACGGCGAAAAGCTCGGCGACGTGCTGCTCACCCCCACCAAGATCTACGTCAAGGCTCTCTCCCCGCTGTTCAAGGCAGGCGTGGTCAAGGGCGTGGCCCACATCACCGGTGGCGGCTTCATCGAGAACATCCCGCGCATGATTCCGGACGGCCTGGCCGCTGAGATCGAGCTCGGCACCTGGCCTGTGCTCCCGATTTTCGATGTGCTGGAGAAGGCCGGCAACATCGATCACAAGGAGATGTACAACATCTTCAACATGGGCATCGGCATGGTACTCGCCATCGACCCCGCCCGCAAGGACGAGGCGCTGAAGCTGCTCACCGACAACAACGAGCCCGCTTACGTGCTCGGCTCCATCACCGCCGACACCACCGGCACGCAAATCGTACTGAAGTAACTCGCTTTCCGCAGGAAAGGAACAACATGGGTCAGAAAGTATTGGTCATCGGCTCCGGAGCGCGTGAGCACACCATCGCCTACACGCTGCTCAAGGCACCGAGCGTTGACGAAGTCACCGTGGCCCCCGGCAACCCGGGCATGCTCAAGGACGGCATCCACACCACGCAGCTCAGCCAGTCGAACCACGCCGCACTCATCGACTTCGTGAAGGACAACGACTACGACTGGGTGCTCGTCGGCCCGGAAGTCCCGCTGATCGAAGGCATTGTGGACGATTTCGCCGCCGCCGGCATCAAGGCGTTCGGCCCATCCAAGGCCGCCGCCCAGATTGAAGGCTCCAAGGATTTCGCCAAGCAGCTCATGGACCGTCACAACATTCCGACCGCCCAGTACAAGACCTTCAGCGATCTTGAGCTGGCTCAGGACTACGTACACGAGCATGGTGCTCCGATCGTTATCAAGGCCGATGGCCTGGCCGCCGGCAAGGGCGTGACCGTGGCCATGGACGAGCTCACCGCTCAGCGTGCTCTCGAAGACATCTTTATCGACCACCGCTTTGGCTCTGCCGGCGCCAAGGTCGTTATCGAGGACTTCCTGGACGGTCAGGAATTCTCCCTGATGAGCTTCGTCAACGGCACCGATTTCTGGCCGATGCCAATCTCCCAGGATCACAAGCGCGCCCATGACGGCGACGAAGGCCCGAACACCGGCGGCATGGGTGCCTACAGCCCGGTTCCGCAGATTCCGCAGTCCGTGGTTGACGAAGCCATCGAAACTATCGTGCGCCCCACCGTTGAGGGCATGGCTGAAGAAGGCACGCCGTTCACCGGCATTCTGTACGCCGGCCTGATTGCCACTGCCGACGGCCCGAAGGTCATTGAATTCAACGCTCGTTTTGGCGATCCGGAAACCGAAGTCGTGCTCCCCAAGCTCACTTCCGACCTTGGCGCTGGCATCTCCGCCATTCTCGACGGCGAAACCCCTGAGTTCACGTGGAACGAGTCCAACGCCACCCTTGGTGTGGTGATTGCCTCCAACGGCTACCCGGAGAACGTTATCAAGGGTGCTCACGTGCCCGAAATCGACGTTGACGAGGATTCTCACGTCTACTACGCCGGTGTCGCCTCTGACGAGCACGGTAACCTTGTGGCCAACTCTGGCCGCGTGCTGCTCGTTGAGACCTCCGCTCCGGATATCAAATCCGCGCAGGACAAGGTCTACGCAATCATCGATAAATTCGAACTGCGGGGAATGTTCTATCGCCACGACATCGGCTTCAAAGCCCTGAAGTAGCAGAACGGCGCATCTGCCGCGTTGCTGTCTCGTCGACGTACCTGTTGCGCTACACGCAACCGTTGCGGTACAGCCGCTCCCCTCAGGTGAGGACAGCCCACTGGGCTGTCCTCTATACAGTTCGGCACCTTCCTCGACGCGCCTTGCAGCTGCACCACTTCTGCTACTTCAGGAAACCTGAACGCTTGATGATGGAGCGTTAGCCGCGTATTTTGGCCCGGTAGTCGATTTTGACTCTTTTTTACGAACCGGGACAGTTGCTCACCTTCAGTATGGAAGTATTCGGGATTCCTCTCCATGCTCAACAGCGTCGTTTCGCCATTCCCTATGGATACCAACAGTATGTCTGCCGATGATTTTGTCCCGGTACACAATAATTGGCCAAAATCCGCTACCGGGACAGCGATATTTGTCCCAGCACGGAAGTTAATCGATTAACCCAACTACCGGGACAGCAAACATTCGCCGTATCAGAGTAACCATCGGTGAATAGCAGAAAATTTCACCGAAAACATCATCATTCAACTCAGCTTTGAGATGAGATCCATCAGCTTGGCTTTGGCCTCGTTGAATGGCGGATATACCAACCGTAGGGTGTCGGGGAACTGCGGCTTGCTGACCACGGTTTTGATGTGACTGAACGTGCGGAAGCCCGCTTTGCCGTGATACGCACCGATACCGGAACCGCCCACACCACCGAACGGCAGTCGGCTGGAAAGCAGATGGCCCAGCGGCAATGAGTATCCAAGAGCACCGGAACTGGTCTGGCGCTCGAAGGCAAGCCGCACTTCATGGTCGTGCGAAAACACATATGCTGCCAACGGGCGAGATCGCCGATTGATGAAACGAATTGCAGCCTCGGCATCTTCGACCACCACGATCGGTAGAATCGGGCCGAAAATCTCCTCCCCCATCACCGGCGCATCCGGCTGCGTGCCGTACAGCACGGTAGGAGCAACGTAGCGAGCAGCCCGGTCGACCTTACCACCGCACATCACACGGCCGGCCGGATCCACCACGCCAGGCACCGCAACAATACCGGTCTCAGCGGTATCAGGACGGGCCTCAGCTGCCGTATTTCCAGACGCAGCGGCATTAATGCGTTTCCCGACCATGTCCACCGCAGCACCAACCGCAGACGCCACCTGAATCAGCGGAGAGCTCGACTCATCAGAGGGCACGGTACCGACCGGCAGCAGCTTGCAGAGTCTGTCAAAGTGCCGTTCGTTGATGATACGGCCAAAGTTCGGCGAATCCTGTGGGTTCTTGCCATAGAACTCGGTGACTGCCACGGCAATACGTTTGGCCAACGCTTCAGCCACATCCGGCGTGGCAAGCACATAGTCAGGCGCCACGCAGGTCTGCCCGGCATTGGTGAATTTGCCCCACACAATGCGGCGTGCAGCCACGTTGATGTCCGCAGTACGATCCACAAAACATGGCGACTTGCCGCCAAGTTCCAAAGTGACCGGCGTCAGGTTCTCGGCCGCCGCCCTCATCACGATTTTGCCGACGCGCCCGCCACCGGTATAGAAGATATGGTCGAACGGATTCTTCAGCAGATCACCGGTTTCCTTAGGTCCACCTTCAACCACATGCACCGCCTCGGCATCGAGGTATTGCGGCACGAGTTCAGCAAGCAGTTTGGATGTATTCGGTGAGAGCTCGGACGGCTTCAGACAGACGGCATTGCCTGCGGCGAGCGCGTCGGCCATCGGCTCCAAAGCCAGCAATACCGGATAATTCCACGGTGAGATGATAAGCACCACGCCTTTGGGCTCGGCGATCGTCCATCCGGCGGCAGGCTGCAGCATCCAATGCATCGCCTTGGGATGCCGGGCAGTCCACAGGCCCAGACGATTGCGTACAAACTGCGCCTCGCCAGCCACCAGGTTCAGTTCCATAAGCACTGTTTCAGCCGCGGGCTTGCCCAAGTCGGCCATGGCCGAGGAGATGAAAGCATCACGGTTCTCCATAACCAGACGGCGCAATGCGTTCAACTGTGCACGTCGCCATGCCAGCGGCCGCGTGAGACCGGATTCGTAGGCAACTTTAAGTTGTTCGAAAGTCTCGTTCGTCATGGAAGCCCCCTTACTTTACGGCAGTGCTACTGCAATTTCAGACGGGCTGTACCCGCGCCTTGCTGGCTCGCCTGTCGGCTCGCACGCTGCCTACAGACAGCCTACTAGGCCGTCTGCTTTACGGCAGCGTCATAAAATCAGTATCTTTCAGATAGTTTTTGCCGGCGGTGATGTCGTATTGGATGAGTTTGTAGTCGGCAAGCAGCTGCTTGGTTTCGGCGTCAAAATCATCCTCGGACATCGGGTTGCCGTTTTGATCGAGATAGATGTTCTGGCCTTCGGGAATACGATCCCATCCCTGAATCTTGTTGACCACGGGCGGTTCCATGGCGGCAATCTTGGCATGCATTTCGGTCAGGAATGCCAGATACGGGCTCACCTCGGCGTCCATATGTTCGGCAGCCTGCGCCACGAAGAAGTTCGGCGACGAGTAGGCCGCATCGCTGGCCTTGTTACCTTGGGTGCTTGAGGCCTTGTTCGACCAGATGAAGTAGTCGGTCAAATGCAGCGCCAGGGAGTTGTTTTCATCCCCGCTGGCGGAAGAATAGATGCCGGGCAAGTGGTCACCGTAGAACACCACGGTGACGGGCTTATCGAGTGCATCCAGCTCGTCCAAGAACTCCTGCGTGGCCTGATCGGTAATCTCTACGCCCTTCTGGTAGGTCTCGATTGACTGCTGCTCGTCGTCGCCCAGCGGCGTACCAGTGGTGGATTCGGCGGTGTAGTCGTTGTTCTCATACCATTCGTGGTAGGGCATGTGGTTCTGCATGGTGATGATCTGGATGAACTTGCTCGCAGAACCGTCCTTGATGCCTTCCAAAGCGGAATCATAAGATGACTTATCAGAAACGTACGGCGACTCGTCGATCTTGTCCTGATACTTGATCACGTCCGGTCCGGTCAATGTGTAGAAGTGCGAGAAGCCAAACTTCTTGTAGTTCGTGGCTCGCGAGTACATGCTGGACTCATACGGATGGTAACCAAGCGAGTTGGCGGGCGCACCCCACAGCTGATTGATGGTGGGGGTCCAATGCTGGCTGGGCACCAGCTGCTGGTATGGGCTGGATAGCGAGGAATCGAAGTTGGCCATGCTCAGGCCGGACAATCCCATGTATTCCAGGTTGGCCGTACCACCGCCGTAGCCGGAGGAGAGCATCAGACCGGAAGTGGTGCTTGCCTTGATTTTGCGGATGTTGGGCATTGAATCCTTGTTGACTTTCAGCCCTGGCACACGCGACGGGTCGGAGAAGGATTCGGAAAGCACGTACACCACGGTGGAATCATTGAGGTTGTTGGTACGGGAAGCGTTGATGGTTTCGGCTTCCTGCTGATACCGGGCCGCAACCTTCTTCATGGTCTCCTCGGAATAGTCACTTGGCTTGTCCATGATTTTCGGGTTGAGCTGGCGGGTGAACGCCACCAGCGGACCGTTGCGCTGCGCGTCATATACGGAATCCCACATGGACGGAATGTCACCCATGGTACGAGAAAACTTGTTGGCCACGGAGTCGGTGGTGCTCACCTGAATGCAATACAGTGCGAATATCAGAACCGGCAGCAGCAGCAAAATCAGTCGGGAGGTGAGATTCAAGCTCAAATTGTCCGTACGAATCATGCGGCCTTTGCGCCCGTCAAAGTGCCGCATCACCAGAATCGCGGCAAGCAGTACGGCGAACGCGCCGAGTGCCACAAGAATCGTTACATGCGCTCCAGCCGGGATGAACGTCAGCATATTGCCGGTGTTCGAGCCGAGGAAACCGAGGTCGGCCGGCAAGATGGCCTCATAGCGAATCTCGATTTTGAAGTGTTCGATGGCGGCCACAATGATGCCGACGCCAAGAATCACGATGCTGGCGGTCCAGAACCGGTTGAACAACATAAGCAGCATGAGGTACAGCAGCGCCACAAGCAGTATGTTGAGCACGAATACGAAGTTGCCATCGGTCCACATCTTGCTTACAAAGCCGAATCCGACCGTGGGGCTGGATAGCTGCACGCGGGTGGAGCTGGAGGAGACGCCCACTTCGAGCGCGGCCACGACAATGATGTCAAAAATAACGAACAGCACGCCGTATACCCAGCTGGGGAAAGGCTTGTACGTGCGCTTGGGCGTGACTTCGTCAGCCTCGGTCCGCTTGGACCAAAGCTTGAAACGGGGTTTCACTGTGGTGATACTGCTAGTGTTTTCGCTCATTCGCCTGTTTCCGTATGTGACTGTTCAAGGGCATATTGTTGCCGCCGAACCTTGGAAAATCCATAGTTCCACTGTTTTTCTTACTGTTTCCTAACTATTTACCCTAACGCAAAGGGTGCCTCGGGGTATCCCCGAAACACCCTGATTGATAAGGAGCCTTCCCTGATATCGCATCTATTGCCGCGTGATATCAGGCCAATCGAATTACCTTAAGGTGTATCCCCACACGATCCTTTCAGACACCCCATTATCGAGTTGACCTGCATGCATATACGGCAACATATGCGGTTTGGGCTACTTCACAGCGGCGGCGAACTGGTCGACCAGTGCGCTCATCCAGTCAAGCAGGTTGGTGTACTGCTTTGGCATCTGCTCGGTGAGCTCCACGATCGGCACGTTGGCATCCTTGGCGACGCCGGTGATCTGGTCGGTGGTGGAGTTGGCTTCCTGGCTGTTGAAGACCAGCATCTTGATGGAGCCGACCTTCAGCGTGTCCTGGAAGTCCTTGATGTCAGCCGGGGTCGGCTCGCTCTCGTTGGCGGAGGCCTGGGCGTAGCCCTTCGGAGTGGCGTCGGTCATCTTGAGGTCGTCGGCCAAGTACCAAGCCACGGATTCAGTGGCGGCGTAGGGCAGGTTCTCGGTCTTGGAGGAAGTGTCCTTGATCTTGGATTCGAGCTGGTCTTCCTTGGCATGCCAGTCCTTGTTGAACTTGGCGTAGTCGTCCTTGTGGCTCGGATCGGCCTTCTGGTAGGCGGCGGTGATGGCGTCCGCGGTGTTGGAGCGCACCTTGGCGGAGAACCAGACGTGCGGGTTGTCGCCTTCCTTGATGCCGGCGGTTTCGGCGGCGGTGACCAGCGTGGCCTTGGTGGACTGCGCGGCCTTGGTGGCCCACGGGTCGTAGTCGGCTCCGTTGACCACGGCAACCTTGGCGGTGCCAAACTTGGCGACATCCTGGCTGGTGGGTTCGTAATCATGTGCTTCGACGTTGGTCTTGGTCATGATGTTGGTGACTTCGACGTTGCTACCGCCGAGGTCCTTGGCCACGGAACCCCACTGGTTGATGGAGGCGACGACCTCGATCTTGCCGGAAGACGCGGCGCTGCTGGAATCGGACTTGCTGCCGGCGGCATTGCTGGAACCGCAGGCGGCCATCGAGAACAGGGTCGCCGAGGCGGCCGCGATGGCGAGCGCGCGCTTGGCGTTGGACATGATGGACATGATTGGATTTTCCTCTCTAATTCAGCTGTTTGGCTGGGCGATGTTGCTGTTGCTGCATCATCGCTCGGCCACCCACACGACAGAATAACATGTATTGAGAATTATTATCATTTGCATTTATATCGGCGTGTTGCACGCGCACACCCGCGCTGCCGGCGGAAATCCCGCGCCCCGACGACGGCAACGCGGGATCCCGCCGTTTTCGGCAGACGAAACGGCAGTATCCCCGCGTCCGAACGATACCCGCGCGGGGGTTCTGCCATTTAAAGCCTCGGAAACGACAGAAATCCCGCGCCACCTTCGTTCGGACGCGGGGGGTTCTGCCGTTTGCCGCACATGTCACAACGGCATCGCGGCACAGACCGACGCCTGCACCAGGTCGACGAGCCCCACGGTGTGGGCATCCTCACAGACCAGCGCATCACGCAAGGCGATTGCACGGATGATGTCGCGGCAGGCGCACTCCCCGTCTGTACCCAAATGGCGTGCCAGGCAACCGGCACCAATGACCGGCAATTCGAGCACGCACGAGGCCTCACGGATCAGGCGGGAGACCACTACGCCGGTCGAACGCTCGTCATAGACGCCGTTCTCCTCGCCCATGCCGTACAGGCACAAACGGTCGTCGTCAAAGAATCGCTCTTCGAATTCGTCAAGGCCTACGGCATTGGCCACCGCACCCACGAACATCGACTCACCCCACTCGTTGAGACGGAAGGAATCGGCCAGATACTGCGCGACCGGCGTGGCCTCAAGGCCCACAGGCAGCGAGACCAGAAACGCGCCGGCCCGACCTTGCAGCGATCCGAGCGTCCGTTCAAGGTCATGTTTGACCGCGCAGCTCATGCAGCACCCCTCGAGCCCGAACGAATCGGACTCGCCGAACACCACCCCGCTTGCCTGGGGCTTCGCGACGTTGCGCACGATATCGAGACCGGATTCCACGGCTTCGTTCGGGCGCACGTCATAAGCAATCGAGCATACGGACGGGAAGGAATCGACCAACGAGAACGCCACGGAGTCCAGGCTCAGGCGGTCGGCGCCGGTGAGCAGCACCACGGGCGTGCGCCCCTCCGCGTTTCCCTGTGATTGCAATGCCGGATGAATCATGACAGCCTTTCTGATTTGATAATGGTTATCATTATGATATAGTTGCAGGCATGTCCAAAACATGTCAAATTCTGGGAACACGCGCCGGGGTCGGCAACCGCGTCTCCCACTCGCACAGGAAAACACGCCGAACCTTCGCCCCGAACCTGCAGTCCAAGCGGTACTGGGTGCCGTCCTTGCAGCGGCACGTCACGCTTACCGTGAGCGCCAAGGGCATCAAGACCATCGACCGCATCGGCATCGAGGCGGCGATCGCCCGCATCCGCCGCGATCAGAACGTCAACTGAACCGGCCACGGCATCACCCCCATGCTCGGGCAGTCAGTAGGCCCGCCACTGTGCCGGCGCGTAACCGCGCAACAAACCGCGCTAACGAGCTGCATCACCCACATGGCACCGCGACGTACGCGACATACGTGACATAACAGCGTGACACCCACACATAGAAAGCACCACTCATGGCAAGCAAATCCTCCGCAATCCGCCCGGTCATCACCCTGAAGTCCACGGCCGGCACCGGATTCACCTACACCACCACCAAGAATCGTCGTAATACGCCGGACCGTCTTGAGCTCACCAAGTTCGATCCGGTAGTCCGCAAACGGGTGCTCTTCCGAGAGACCCGCTAATCCATCTGTTCGTTCATTGGACACCAGTCGCGAGGCGAGGAAGAGGCTTAAGCACCCGCCGAAATCGTTTCCTTGTTGGCATTCCGGCGGTTTCCTCTATCACCATTTCATGAACTCATCTTCCGAACCTTGCGGCATGCGCCCAATGAACGAATGCACTCGTCCCAGCTCCGGCCGGCGCGATTCCCGCGCCCCGGAGCCTTATCAAGGAGCCGGACATGGCCAAAACCAGTAAGATCAACCGACAATTGCAGCGCGAACGCATGGTCGCCAAGTATGCCGAACGCCGCGCCGAATACAAGCGCGACAGCGTCAACCCTCATCTGACCGCCGAAGAACGCGCCGAGGCGATGCGCAAGCTGCAGGCCCTCCCCCGCGACGCCAGCCCCACCCGTCTGCGCAACCGCGATTCCATCGACGGCCGCCCGCGCGCCTACAACCGCAAGTTCGGCCTGTCACGTATCAATCTGCGCGAGAAGGCACACAAGGGCAAACTGCCCGGCGTGGTGAAATCCAGCTGGTGATCGGGCCGGCACAACCGGCCGTCAGGCCGTCTCAGGCCATCTCAATTCACCGGATTCCACCCGCGCGTCCGACGCCATTCTCATCCATATCACCACACAACACCACACAACCAAAGGTCCATAACCATGCAAGAGGGCATCCACCCCGAATACGGCCCCGTGGTCTTCTATGACCGCTCCGCCGACAAGTACTTCCTCACCAAGTCCACACTGGTGGCCAAGGCCGTAAACCTGCCGACCATCGACTGGGAGGACGGCAACACCTACCCGCTCGTCAATGTGGAGGTGTCCAGCTACAGCCACCCGTTCTACACCGGCAAGAATGTGGTGATCGACGCCGCCGGTCAGGTGCAGAAGTTCAACGCTCGTTACGGGCGCAAGTGATTCGCCGCACATTCCGCAAAGACCGTAAGACAAGAAGAAAGGAACGGACATGAAGGTCAAGGCATCGGTCCGCTCATTGGCCCGCAAGGATGGCTCCTATGTCGTCCGCCGGCGCGGCCATCTGTATGTAATCAACAAGAAGAACCCCCACTGGAAGGCGAGGCAAGGCTGATGGCACTGCCCAAGTACAAGGCGTCCCGAGCAAACACGCATTCGCGCCGAGCCAACTGGAAGGCCAAGGTGCCTCAGCTGGCCACGGCCAGAACGCCTGAAGGCGAAGTGGTTCAGGTTCCGCAGAATCTGGCCGCAGCCGTACGAAAGGGGTATATGAAGCCATAACCAACATCGTGGATTCCGCAATCCATCAAGTCTCGTAACAACAACTCGACGGTCCGCTCCACAGGCCGGCGGCGTACGTTCTTTCTCCCATTTCCTTCCGTATGCCGTCACCTGCCGGGGCGAACCGCCGTTTTATGAGGCCACCGCATCCGATCTGGCCAAGCTCGCCAAGGCAGACATCGTGGTGCCCAACGGCGCCGGCTACGACGGCTGGGCGGAAAAGGCGCAGCTTGACAAGAAACGCCAGACCATCGTGAACGTGGGCGGCCTCATGGGCGTCACCGCCACCGACGAGCACGAGCATTCCCACGACCACGCCGAGGGCGAAGAAGGCCGCCATCACCACCATGGTGCTACGAACCCGCACCTGTGGTTCAGCCCGGAAGCCGTGCTGAAGGCCGCCGAAGCCATCAACGCCGTCTACGCGGACAAGGCCGGGGCCGGTTCTGCCACCGCCGCCACCGTGCAACGTCACTTCAACGACAGGAAGAAACCCTCAAGGAAATGGACAACTGGCCCACGTATTACCCGGCATCCATGAGCAAGGAGGAAGTGGCCACCGAGATGCTGGCCCACTGATTCGCCATCGGCCCAGGCAACCATGTGCAAAGTTCCCCGCATATCGATGTGTACCATCGGTATGCGGGGAACTCGCATATTATCTCGACCACTATCATGCGTACGGTGCTAATATGACGGCGATATGGCAGGTGATATTCGCATGAAAGAACCTCGCATGCAGCGCACGGAACAGGTGAACACCGCGCAACAGGACCATTCGGCGAACTATCTGTTTCTGATTATCGGCACGCCGCTGGTGGCGTTCCTGATTGCGGCTTCCGCGATGCTCGAGTCGCGTGGGTTTCCGGTTCCGCTGGTGCGTATCGGCACCGGTGCCGCGGGGCTTATCCTGCAGGCGATTCCGTTCATGCTGCTGGGCGCGATGATGTCGGCCGCGGTCAGCACGTTCGTCAGCGCCGATTTTCTGACCCGCCACATACCGAAATCGTTGGCCGGCGGACTGGCCGCGGCATTGGTGGCCGGTCTGTGCCTACCGGTGTGCGATTGCATGGTGGTGCCTACGTTCGCGAATCTGATGCGCAAACGCCTGCCGCTGCCGTGTGCGGTGACGTTTCTGTGCGCAGTGCCGGTGATGAATCCGATGGCGATATGGTCCACATGGTTCGCATTCACCGACAAACCAGGAATGGTGGCGGCCCGCGCGGGGTTGGGCATGGTAGTGGCGATAGTCGCGGGGGTGTCGTTCGCGGTGTGGCCGCCCCGCTCCCCTGCGGTACGTGAGAGGCCGCTGACGATTGGGCGGTCGTTGGTTTGCGAGGATTGTGCAGGGGCGACGGGTGATTCGCCTGAGAGCCACCCCCCAGTCGGGCTTTGTCGACAGCCCCGCCGGCGGGGCACGGGGCGTGGATTGGAGCGGTTCACGCATTTCATTCGGCATACACATGACGACTTTATGCGGATGATGCCGATTCTGCTGTTCGGCACGATCATTGCCTCCATCATGCGCACCGCATTGTCGTCGTTGACCAACGGTTCAAGCACGCTCGATGACGCTGGTGCCATCGTACTGATTCTGGCGGCGATGGGACTGGCGTTCCTGTGTTCGCTGTGCTCTACGTCCGATGCGGTGATCGCCGCCAGCATGATTGGCGCGCTGCCGGTCTCCGCCATGCTTGCCTTCCTGGTCTTCGGCCCGATGCTCGACCTCAAGAACACGCTGATGCTGGCCACGGAATGCCGGCCACGGTTCATCATCCGGTTCATCGCGACCGTGGCGGCGGCCTGCTTCCTCGCCGCGATTGCCGCCCATCTGGTGATGGGAGCGTAGCCATGAAACGCAAAGTCGCACTCCCCGACCGCGTGGAGGCGCTGTGTTTCGCGGCGCTGGGCGCGGCCATCGCCTATGCAGCGGTGGGCGGATCATACACCACGCTGACCACGCCGCGTTCGCTGCCGTATCTCATCATCGGTGCGGTACTGCTGTTCGTGCTGGCGACCGCAGCATGGCTCGGACTGTTCCATGCCACGGAGCGTTCGGTTTTACGGTTCCTGATCGCCTTGATTATTCCGGCGCTGCTGATCGCCGTGCCGTTCCAGCCCAGCAGCGGCAGCGGCGGCTTCGACGAGTACGCCGGTGGCCGCGCTATCGTCATTCCCCGCAGCTCGCACAAGCCTGATGGCTCCTCGCAGCTGCACGGACTCGACACGGCGAACAAGACCCTGACCATCAGCGACGACGAATTCGGCTCATGGTTCGAGCAGATCGACCATAATCCGCAGCGTTACGTCGGTTACCATGTGCAGGTCACCGGGTTTGTGAGCAAGTCGCGTACGTTCGACGCGGACGAGTTCGAGCTGTCCCGCCAGTTCATGTCCTGCTGCATTCTCGACATGACCCCATTCGGGTTCATAGCCAGCTCCGGCAAGGCCGGCACCCCGCACAATCACGACTGGGTCACCGTCGACGCCGTCATCAAGCAGGGCGCCTACGGCTCCGCCGGCCACGAGCGCCAAGGCCTGATACTGCAGGTCCGGTCGGCCAGCAAAGCCGCAGCCGCCCCGACCGGCTACTTCTACTGGCAGTAAATGACGCGTCTCCCGAAATGGAAAGCACTGCGCTGCGCCATGACTCGCCCCATATCGGCAGAAATCCCGCGTTACAACGAAAGGTACGCGGGGGCTCTGCCTTTATAGGGCTCAAAACTGGCAGAAATCCCGCGCAGGCCTCGTTGAAACGCGGGATTTCTGCCAGTTGATTCAAATCATGTGACAACATGCCGGGCATCTGATTTGCTTTAATAACGATAATGAATATCATTTGTTAACGGAAAGGGGCATAACGTCATGAGCATCGAGCAAACCGCGACCACTCGGCGCGTGACGCGACCCCGACTCCTCATCACCCAGGTCCTGGCGGAACTATCCCGATTCGCCACGGCCCAGGAAATCACCGACATCCTGCGAGCGCGGCACGCGCATCGGCACGGCCACCGCCTACCGCAATGTGCAGATGATGGCCTCCCAAGGCGAGCTCGACGTAATCCACGTCAACGGCGAGGCCCTCTACCGCGAGTGCTCGGACCAGCATCACCACCATCACATCGTATGCCACGAATGCGGGCGGACCATCGAAATCGAGATTCCCGGACTTGAGCAGTGGATCGACAAAGCCGCCAAGCAGTTGAAGTACCAGACCATCGCCCACGAACTGGAGATTTTCGACCTGTGCCCCAGGTGTGCGGCGAAGCATGCCATCGAACCGCCTCTCAGCGTCGGCACCTCACCAAAGGATGGACCACTGACGACGCCAGACGATACTGGCCGTCGGCGCTCGAACAAATAATGGCGCAGTCCCGACGCTACTGGCCTTCAGCATCGGTGCCCTTCCAATCCTTGGCGCAATAGCGACGATATAAGCTCCACTCGCATCGTTAGATTGCCAACGCCTGGCGCAGCACCGACGCCAGACACGCTCATCGTCGTCGTTCCACCAATATTTGGATTGGTACCGCCACCACCTATACCAGGCGTCGACACTCGGCCAACAATCGGCCCGTTACCGACACAAAACTGCATGAGGTCTCATTGCTCTTAATAGCAGCAATGGGCCTGATAATCACTTTCACCAACTTTCGCCGCTGCCGTCTGCCGCCCTACAGTCGCAGACGAACAAACGCTGAAAGGAACAACAATGACTATCAAGACCATCGATGAGCATGCTTACGAGATCGTTACCGAAGAGGGCACCTTCGCCGTCTGCAAGGACACGCTGGCCAAGTTCGACGCCACCAAGCACGAGCACGGCGTGGCCGCCTGTGGCCGCTGCGGCTGCTGCTTCACCGGCGACTGCTGCGACGACACCGGCTGCGAGCACAACCACACCGAAGAGTACGGGGGCAAGGCTTGCCTGCACGCTTGCAACGAGAACCGCGAAGGCCACGAGTGCGCCTTCTGCCACCTTGCCTTCGACACCAACGAGAAGTGCCACGATGAGATCCTGGCCGACCTCAAGGAACTCAAGGCCGAGCTGGCTGTCTGAGTTTTAGGTTTCCGATTTCTCCTGCGGATTGACCCCTCTCAGGGAGGGGGCCAAATTCCGACACGAACCACCGCGCTTACCGTATGATGTATACGGGCGCGGTGGTTTTGTTTTTCTCGATGATGGCGCAGATTTGCTCGGGTGCCTCCTTGCAGCCGCGCCGGATTCATAGCCAGATAATCGATGAGACGGCGGAGACCAGAATTTCCAGCGCATAGTCGTGCGGAATGCCGCTGTAGCTCAGCTCGGCACCCACACGGGCCGCCTGCCCAAGCAGCATCTGCTTCAACACATCCTTGACCCGGTCATACATCTGCATATCGTTGCCCGAACGGGACAGTGCGTCGAAGAACGCATACTCACGCTTGACATAGCGCAACGCCTCGGCTTCGTGTTCCAGTTCTACAATCTGGTGGCCAACCTCACGGCCAAGGAGAACGTGGAGCTCGCCTCCGAAATCATGAAAGACGCGCAGGAACCGACCCAAGCGCTTATCGACGTGGGGCTTCAGGACCGTATCAACAACTTCCCCGCGCAGCTTTCGGGCGGCGGACAGCGGTTCGTGGCCATCGCCCGAGCGGTGGCCACGAACCCGAAGATTCTGCTGTGCGACGAGCCGACTGGCGCTCTGGACTACAACACCGGCAAGCAGGTGCTGCAGATTCTGCAGGATCAGAGCCGTAAGAAGGGTGCGACCGTGGTCATTGTGACGCACAATTCCGCCATCGCGCCGATTGCCGACCGCGTGATCCACATGCATGACGCGCGCGTCAAATCGATCGAAGTGAACGAGCACCCGATGGATATCAAGGATCTGGAGTGGTAAGCAGTATGACCGATCTCAACGATTTCACCGAAACGACCAACCTTACGCCCGCGACCGACTCCGCAGCCGATTCCGCCGCAAATTCAGCAAACGACTCCTATACCGCGCCCGGCAGAACGCCCCACGCGCACAAGGCCAAGCGCAACCGCCGACGCAACGGGTCATTCCATAAGCGCATGCTATGGAAAGACATCCGCGTCACCATGGCCAAATCCAAGGGTCGATTCGCCTCCATCGTGAGCCTGATGACGCTTGGCTCCTTTGCGCTCGTAGGCCTGTTCGTCACCGGCCCGGACATGCAAATAACCGGCACCGACTTCTTTAATCAGAACAATCTCGCTGACATAACCGTCATCAGCGATTATGGCCTGACCAAAGCTGACGAAAACATTATTCGCAGCGCGCCGAAGTGGCCAAGGCGATGAAGGGCGGGGCCGTCTCCGAGTCCGCGCCGATCTACTACGAGGAGATGTCGAAAGTGGCCGGCACGGAGAACGACAAACAGTCGATTACCCTGATCGCCACTGATGACACCTACAATTTCGGCGACTACATCACCCTGCGTTCGCGCACCGGGCACAAGCCGCAGGTGCTCACCGACCGTGGTGCGATCATCTCCGAACGTATGGCGGAGATGATGGACGCCAAGGTAGGCGACACGATTACCGTCACCGATTCGAGCGGCACCGAGCGCAAGGTGCGCGTGGACGGCATCACCGAAATGCATATCGGGCATTTCATGTTCATGACTTCGGGTGGCTATAAGCACGTGTTCGGCGAACAGTACCAGTCGAACGCCTATATGGTGAGGCTCAAGAACCATGAGACCTCCAATGTGGAGTCGCGTAGCGCCAAGCTCATAAAATTGGACGGCGCGAAGGGCATTGTGCAGAACACGACTTCGAAGAAACAGGTGGCCACAATCGTCGACTTGCCGGATCAGATCATGGAAGTGCTGATTCTCGCGGCTGAGCTGCTGGCCGTGGTGATCCTCTACAATCTGACGAATCTCAACGTCTCCGAACGTATCCGCGAACTGCCGACCATCAAGGTGCTCGGCGGACTCGGCGTGCTGGTCTACCGGCGGTTGAAGACGGTCGACATGCTCAGCGCCCTGAAGTCGGTGGAATAGCAGCGGAATAACAAATGGGATCGGCTTTGAAGCCGATCCCATTCAATTATTCGCTCACTGCTTTCTGAGCCTTCTGCGCTTTCTGCTCCTTTTGGCAATCAGGGCATAGTCCGAAGACCTCCAGGGTGTGGGATTCGACGGTGAAGCCGTGGCCGTCGGCCACTTTGCGCAGCCAAGCCTCGCTGGGCGGGTCGATTTCCACGGTTTTGCCGCACCGCTTGCACACCAAGTGGTGGTGATGTCCGTCGTCGCCGCATAGGCGGAACAGCTGCTGGCCGTCCAGGCGGATCGTGTCGGCGGCACCGGCATCGGCCAAGGCGTTGAGCTGGCGGTACACGGTGGCCAAGCCGATTTTCGAGCCTTCGTCCTCCAGCCTGCGGTGCAGGTCCTGAGCGGAGATGAACTCCTCACAGTCGGCCAAGGCGGCGCGAATCGCGTCCTTCTGCTTGGTCTGGCGTTCGATATGTTCAACCATCGATAAGGTCACGCCTTCTTTTTCAGGTCGTCCCAGCAGCCGGTGGCCTCAAGGTCAGCAACCGTGGCATCAGAGTTGTCGGTGAGCACGGTGATGTGGCCCATCTTGCGGTCGTGGCGCACCTCGGCCTTGCCGTAGTCGTGCACATTCCACTCCGGGTGGGTGGCGATCAGCGCGCGCGTCGGCTCCACATGCTGGCCGAGTACGTTGACCATCACGGCCGGCGAGAGCAGCTTGGGCTTGGGCATGGGCCAGCCGGCGATGCCGCGGATGTGGGCGTCGAACTGGTCCATCGAGCAGGCCTCGATGGTGTAGTGGCCGGAGTTGTGCGGGCGCGGGGCGAGCTCGTTGACGATGACCTGATCGTCCTTGGTGATGAACAGTTCGATGGCCAGCGTGCCAGCCAGTTCGAAGCCCTTGGCCAAGCGAATCGCCAGTTCATGCGCTTCGCGGGCCACATGTTCGGACACTTCGGCGGGGGCGATGGTCATGTGCAGGATGTTGTTGCGGTGCTCGTTACGCACGATGGGGAAGGTGACGAAGTCCTTGCCGTTGCCGGAGACCAGGATCGAAGCCTCGAATGCGAAGTCGACGAAGCCTTCCAGGATGCTCGGCGGGAAGCCGCCACCACGGTCGGAACGGGAGCGGATCTTCTCCAAGTCGGCGTCGGAACGCAGCACGAGCTGACCGTGGCCGTCGTAGCCGCCGGACACGGTCTTCAACACGGCCGGGTAATGAATCTCATCCAAGGCGGCGTCAAGCTCATCGAAGTTGTTGACGGCGCACCACGGTGCGGTGGCGGTGCCGTGATCGTTAATGAACTGCTTCTCGTGCACACGGTGCTGGGTGACGCGCAGCAAATCGGTGCCCTGCGGGGTGGCGGTGATGCCGCGCACCTCATCGATGGCGTCGGCATCCACATTCTCGAACTCGTAGGTGAGCACGTCGGACTGCACGGCCAAATCATGGATGGCGGTCTTGTCGTCGTATTCGGCGGTGATCTGGAAATCGGCCACCTGACCGGTTGGGCAGTTTGGCGTTGGATCGAGCACGCCAACGCGGAATCCCATATAACGGGCGGATAAAGCCATCATGCGACCGAGCTGACCACCTCCGATGATGCCGATGGTCGAGCCCGGCATCAGCATGGAGACGCGGCCGCCGGTTTCCTCAGACAAGCTGGGCATTGGATTCGGCCACCTTTTCCTTCAGTTCGTTACGGTAATCCTCAAGCTTGGCTGCCAGCTCCGGCTCGAAGGCGGAGAGCATCTGCACGGCGAGCAGACCAGCGTTGGTGGCGCCGGAGTTGCCGACGGCAGTGGTGGCCACCGGAATGCCGCCGGGCATCTGCACGATGGACAGCAGTGAATCCCAGCCGGAGAGCGCATGGGAACGCACGGGCACGCCGATTACGGGCAGCGTGGTCTGGGCGGCAATCATGCCCGGCAAGTGGGCAGCGCCGCCTGCACCGGCGATGATGACCTTGAGACCGTTGGCACGAGCATTATGCGCGAACTCGGCCATGAGCTCAGGCGTGCGGTGTGCGGAGATGACCTGCTTGTGGTAGGCGACGCCAAACTGATCGAGAATATCGCAGGCGCGCTTCATAGTCTCCCAGTCGCTGGAAGATCCCATGACCACCGCGACTTCAGGCTTGGATTCATTTGCCATTATCATTTACTCCCTAGTTATTGAGAATACGTCCACTGTACGCCCGGGCGCTTACTTCGACATGCCTTACAGCTCAATGGCGATTTTGCCGAACACATTGCCTTCTATCATCTTGGCAAAAGCCTCAGGAGCGGCATCCAGACCGGAGAATACGGAATCAATCGCCGGATGCAGATTGGCACGTTCCACAAAGCGCAGCAAACGAGCAAAATCCTCACGCGAACCCATGGTGCTGCCCTGCACGCGGATGTCCTGGAAGAACAAACGGGTCAGCTCAGCGCCGGGCTGATCTCCAGTGGTAGCGCCGCAGATGGCAATGGTGCCGCCTGGTCGTACGGATTTCATCGAATGACTCCATGTGGCCGCTCCTACAGATTCAATCACCGCGTCCACCTTGCTGGGCAGGCGGGCACCAATCTCAAATGCGGCATGAGCGCCGAGCTTCAACGCCTTGGCTCGCTTGTCCGCTTCACGTGAGGTGACGAACACCTCAAGGCCGGCTGCCTGCGCAAGCTGAATCGCCGCGGTGGATACGCCGCCGCCGGCGCCTTGAATCAGCACGGAGTCGCCAGGCTTCACACCGGCCGCGTCGAACAGCAATGAATATGCGGTCAGCCAGCTGGTGCCCAATGCCGCAGCCTCAATCTCGGTGAGATTGGACGGCTTGGCAAACACATTGGCGGAAGGTACGGCGGTTTTCTCGGCCATGGTACCGGGATACTTCTCCGAAAGAATCGTGCGACGCTCCCCCGGAGCCACACCGGCACCATCAGTACCGACGAACGTGTACAGCACTACCTCTCTACCGGCCTTCAGCCCATGCTTGCCGGGAATGTCCTCGTCCAGAATGCCCACGGCATCGGTGCCCAGGATCATCGGCGTCTGTTCGGCCGACAACCCCACGCCCTGCAGAGACCAGACATCATGATGATTCACGGTTACGGCACGTACCGAGACGGTCGACCAGAATGGCCGGCTCTGCGGCTCGGGCTGGTCTCCCACCGCCAGCACGGATAACGGGTCATCATGATTGACGGCAGACGCATATACGGCCTTCATTGCACGCTCCTTGAAGATCGGCCGGTCACCACAAGGTCCGGCAAATTACCTCCTTTATTTTCCCACACAACACTCTGTGAACACCGCCCATCCATGCTGCATGCTGTATCAAATCCGCTATCCCTCCTCATCGCCGCAGTATTTGCAGCATTTACGGAGATGTTGAGGGTATTGCCCTCATCCGCGCACGTTGCCGCCTGCGCAGCGCTAGCATGTCGGTTTCGGTATGAATTGTGGAGGGAGATTCGAGGATATGCATAGCATGCCGGGAAACGGAATCAGTGCACACGATGCCAGCGGCGCAATCGACAACACTCATTCCACCGACTCAGGCAATCTCGCCGATGCCACCCTGCTGCGTCGCATTACCAGCCCTGCCGACGTCAAAGCACTCTCCCCCAATACACTGAATGAGCTATGCCGCGAAATTCGCACCACCCTACTGCATTACGGCCATATTCACGGCGGGCATATAGGCTCCAATCTGGGCATGGTGGAAGCCACCGTCGCACTGCATCGCGTGTTTGATTCACCGCATGACCGCATTGTGTTCGATGTCTCCCACCAAAGTTACGTGCATAAAATGCTCACCGGCCGCGCTGCCGCCTATCTGGACACAAACCGATTCGGCGACGTGACCGGATTCACGAACCCGGACGAGAGCGACCATGACCAGTTCGTGCTGGGGCATACCGGTACCTCAATTTCATTGGCCTGCGGATTGGCGAAAACCCGCAATATGGAGGGGCCCGATAGCGGCATCGGCAATGTAGTTGCCGTTATCGGCGATGGTTCGCTAAGCTCGGGCGTGGCATTTGAAGGCTTGAATAACGCCGCTGAGCAAGGCGGCAATCTCATTATTATTCTCAACGACAATGAGATGTCGATCGCCGGTGATTTCGGCGGCATGTACGGGACACTCGCCCGGTTGCGCGCCTCGGGCGGCACTGCACAACCGAACCTATTCAACGCATTCGGACTGGATTACCGTTATGTGGAGCATGGCAATGATGTGGATGCGCTGGTAGCGGCATTTGAGGAAGTACGCAATATCGACCACCCTGTTGTGGTGCATATCCACACGTTGAAGGGTGCCGGCTACGACGGCGAGCCCACCAGCTCCGCCACCGGAATCCACCCGTCCAGCAATCTATCGCACCGTGAACCGTGGCATTCGGATCATTGTAATCTGTCCGACCATGAACCGCATGAGGGTCAGTGCGAAGCCTCCCATTGGCAGAACCCGGATTCCGCCATCGGCAAGCCTGATGATCCGCGCAAATATTATGGCAAGATGGCAATGGCCGCGCTCGAACCGCGATTTGTCAGCGAACCGGGATTGGTGGTCATCTCCCCCGCCACGCCAGGGTCGAACGGCATCACCCATGAATTCCGCGAACGCGCAGGCTCGCATTATGTGGATACGGGCATCACCGAATCGCATGCCGTGGCTTTCGCAGCTGGCATCGCACGGGCTGGCGGCACACCAGTGGTGGCCACTACGGCCTCATTCTTCCAACGCGCCTATGACCAGTTCTTCCAGGAGATGAGCCTGAACCGGTCTCGGGTGACGGTGCTTGATTTCCTAGGCGGCCTATCCGGTTCCGACAACACGCATTCCGGCGCGTATGACGTGGCGATGTTCGCCAATATTCCTGGCATCACGATGCTGGTGCCTACTTCGGCAGATGAGTATCTGGCCGATTTGGCATGGGCGACGCTGCCGGCTGGAGCCGATGGAGCTCCCGATGGGCCGGTGGTGATTCGGGTGCCGGGTGAGGCGATTCTGGCTGCGGAACGGGAGCCGAGTTTGTTGCCGGTGACGGGTGGACGGGTTCAGGTTGGCCACCCTCAGTCGAGGGCGTCGACAGCTCCCGTCAGCGGGAGCGAATCCGCAGCACACCGAGTTGCTGGCGTAACGGCTCAGCCCACCAGCGGGAGCGACCCCTTGGCTTGGCGTATTAATCAGACTGGTTCGCGGGTTGCGATCGCCGGATTGGGCAACGCATATCCGCTTGCGGAGCAGGTGGCTGCCGCGTTGACCGCCGAACATAGCATGAAGGCAACGGTCATCGACCCGCGCCAGTGCACGTCGTTGGATGCGGATGCGCTGGAATCGTTGCGTGACGGCCACGAGCTGGTCGTCACGCTTGAAGACGGGCAGCTGGAAGGCGGCTGGGGTGAGAAGGTGACCGCATACTATGCGAATCATCATGTCTCGGACAGCAGCCGTAATCCTCGTGTGCTGAACTTCGGCGCAGCCAAGGAATTCACCGACCGCGTGCCGCTGGGCGAACTGAACGAACGTTATGGACTGACGGTGGAGCAGGTGACAGAGGCGATCACTCGTTGTTTTTGATGGCATCCAGGGCCGGGATTTTGACGGCTTTGTTGGCCGGACCGAAGCCGAACAGCAGGCCGATTAGTGTGGAGAACAGCACCGCAAACAGGAACAGCCACCACGGAATCACCGAATAGCGGGTCACGTCCTCACCTCCGACCAATGCCTGCCACATAATCATCCATATGGATGTGCCACCAGCACCATCGCCGGAACTTCCGTTTGAGCTGCCGACCATGCCGCCCGCATACATCCTGCCGGCCACATTGATGCCCAACGATATCAATCCACTCAGCATGCATCCGATCAATCCGCCAAAGAATCCGATTGCGCCGGCTTCAGTCAAAAACATGACGCGGATATCACGCACGTAGCAGCCGAGCGCCTTCATAATGCCGATCTCGCGCGTGCGCTCGGTCACGGACATGACCATCGTATTGGCGATGCCGATGGCCGCCACCAACAGAGAGACCGCGCCGATGCCGCCCAGAATCAGCTGAATCGCTCGCGACTGCTCCTCCAACGACTTGCGCATGTCCTCATAGGACGAAGTCTCGTAGCCAAGCGCCTTAATCTGCGATTCCACTTCGGGCACGGAGGAAAGATCCGCAGCCTTGACCAACACCTGATCGTAGTTGACGGTTTTTTTGGCGGCGGCCGGATCGACTTTGGCGCGCAAATCCTTGAGCGCCTGCAAATCCATGACCAGACCGTCCGCCGTGGCATATCCCTTGTTGTAATCGCCGCCGATAATGCCGGACGCACGCAGATCGATGGTGACGTTGTCGGATTGGTCGCTTCCAACAGTCGTTCCGCCTCCCCCGCCGTACATGTTCTGCACATATGGGTCGCCCTGATAGTTGGTTCCGGTGGTCAGGCTGATTTGCGTGGTGAGCGGGTCGAAGAACGGGTCCTCATCCTGATCCGGCTCGCATTCGCCGGTGGCCGAATTGAATGTGCAAGACGAATAGCCGCTGCCACGGGTGCCGGTACGCATCTCACCGTTTTTCAACGTGTCCATGAACCCGTAAGCAAACCATTCACCGGCAAGAACCTGGTCTTTGGTGGTTGGCTTGCTGCCATCGACCATTTTGTAGCCCATCTGTTCGAACTGGCTCATATCGATGCCCATGATCTGCACGTGATCGTAGATGTACCGTCCACCTGCGCCGGCCTTGGCCGTGACGTTGTAGGGGAAGTTCATTATCGGAGTCGCGCCGGATACGCCGCTCATCGAGCGGAACGATTCGAGCGCTTTGTCATCGAGCTTGGCATCGCTGGATGCCGACGATGATCCGTGCCCGCCGCCCATCGGCCCGGCATAGCCGCCACTGGTGTAGACGGTGACAATGGATAGGTCGCCCATCGATTTGAGCATTTTTTCATTCTGCTCGTTGATGCCCTGCCCGAGGGAGATCATGAGCACAATCGAGCAGCATCCGACGATGACGCCCAGCACGGTCAGTATTGTGCGGGATTTACGTCGCCATAGGTTCTGTCTGCACAGTCGCAGAATGTCGCTGAATCGCATGGCCGGAACTTTCAGACTGTTTGAGCGGAACCGTCAGATTGGCCCGAGTCATCGGGCACAATCTGGTTCGGTTCGGCGGCGGCGTTCACCGGCTCGATCACCGTGGTCGGCGTGGCGTCGGTGGACGGGCTGATTGCGGACGTACTTGTTGCGTCGCCGCTTGCAGTGGCGTTATTCGTGGTGGTGCTATCCGCAGCATCGCCCACAGTCTTGCCTCTTGCAATATCGCCGCCGGACTGAGTGCCTAATTTGCCGTCGGCATTGCCGTCAGCCCAGTCATCCCACTCTTCATCAATCTCGCTCTTGGCTTTCTTCTTGCGATGGCGACGCACCAGCAGAACGATACCTACGATTACCGCAACCGCAACGGCTGCCGCTGCCGCCCATACCCACCATGGCAAACCCTGGCTGGCATTCTGATTCATATCGGAATCGACCCTGCTTGGATCATCCATCGGCGCCGCATCAGCCACCGAGAGTTTGACTGGGAACTCTTTGGTTTTGCTCTGTCCATCGGAATCCTCATAGGACACTTTGAGTGTGGCGTTGAGTTCACCGGAAGCGGTGGGAGTGAAGGCATAGCCAATAGAGCCGGTGGCCCCGGAAGCCACATTGCCCACATACTGGGTCTTCATCGTCGCGTCAAAACCCTCTCCCTCCATCGTGGTCTCAACGTTGGCGATGTCGCCCTTGCCCTTATTCACATATTCCAGCGTGACCGTGGTCTCCTGACCGGCCACAATCTGGTCTGACGGCACCGGATCGCCAACCTCGAAGCGATCGGGCTGGCTGATTGGCACGGCTATCTTCACGTCGGACTGGTTCGAGGAGCGTGCGCCGGAGTCCAGATATTCATACCTGAAACTGACAGTCACCGGCTGGGCACCGCTTTTGGCCGAGGCGAGCGCCTGCATCGGCACAGTCTGGCTCAACGAATATCCGGCCCACAGCGCATCGAAATAGAAGGTGTTCGTGCCGCCCGCAATGGCGAAGCTTTCGCCGCCGTCCACCGTGACCACCATGTTCGCGACGGCCACCTGACCCATGTTCTGGAAGGTGAAGTTCAAGTCGAATTTGGCACCGGCAGCCACGGAATCGCCGCCGTAGGTGAAGTTGGTGACGATGATGTTCGGCACCGGTCCGGCCACCGGCGTGGGAGCCACGCTCTGATCGGCCCCCTGCGCGCTGCCGTCATCCGCGTCTACGGCGTATGCCAGATGAGGCAGGGAAACGATGGCGAGCATCATGGATAGCGAGGCAAGCAGGGCAACGATGATGGCAAGCATACGTGTGGTGAGGTGTTTCATCGGGCATCTCCTTAGACGGTTTGTACGGACGGCACGGATGCGGACGGCACTGCAGTAGGTTGAACGGCTTGAACGAACTGGTCGGATTGAGCCGACTGAATGGACTGAGCTGAAATCGATTGAACAGTGACGCCTTGGTTGATCTGGTCGCTGACGATACGTCCATCAAGCAGTGTGACGATGCGATCGGCGTAGGCGGCCATCTGCGGGTCATGGGTGACCAACACGATGGTCTGGTTGAAGTCGCGAGCGAAGGAACAGATCATGGTCATGACTTCGGTCTTGGTCTTGGAATCGAGATTGCCGGTGGGTTCATCGGCGAATACCACTTCAGGCTTGGTCACGAATGCACGGGCAATGCCAACACGCTGCTGCTGTCCGCCGGACATCTGCCTCGGATAATGGCCGAGTCGATGCCCGAGCCCGACTCGTTTGAGCACACTACGAGCCACGCGGTCGCGACGTTCCTTTGACACTCCGCGGAACATCAACGGCATCGCCACATTTTCCAGCGCCGTCAAATTGGGCAACAGGTTGTACGACTGAAACACAAAACCGATGTGCTTCTGCCGAAATGCCGCAAGTTCACGCTCATTGAGCTTGCTGACCGGCACCCCGCCGATTCGCACCCCGCCGCGCGTGGGCTTCTCCATACCGGCGAGTTGGTTGAGCAGCGTGGACTTGCCGGAACCGGACTCGCCGAAGATACAGCAAATCTGTCCTTGCGGAATCGCCAAAGTAACGCGGTCAAGCGCCACCACGGTCTCATCCTCGACCGGATACTCTTTGCGCAGGTTTCTCACTTCGATAATGGCTCGCGCCACGGGCCCTTCTTCCCTCGTTCGTCGCCATTGGCGGACTTTTCGGCAACAGCCGTTTTTCAGCACATCTGCTGCCAGTGTATAGCTAAAGCACAGCCGCCGCATCCCTTAAGGGTGTTCCCGGGTATGAGAAGGAGATGGAGGTGGACGTTTCAGAACAAGCGGCGCCGGTATTCGCGCGAAGGCAGGCGTGATACGGGCCAACGCCGCCCGCTGCCCGATATCGGCGCAGTGCGGGATACCGGGCGTTCCCCGCTCCACCTACTACCGGATGATCGAGCATCCCGAGACGGAGCGTGCGGATCCAATCGCCGGCGACGTGCGCGCGGCCTGGCGCGATGGCCGCGAACGCTACGGCGCCAGGAAGATCAAGGCCGCCCCGGAAAGGAGGGGCGTCACCGCGTCCAGCAGACGCATCGGCAACATCATGCGCGAACACGAACAAGCCGCCGAAGAAGGAGCTCGCGTACCGGAACCACTGCACCACGATCGAGCAGCTGAGGCACAACCTCAACGACTACGTGTGGCGGTCCGACAACCAGCGGCTCCACTCCACCCCCACACAAACACCCGAAGAGCCGTTTTTCAGCATTTCCATGTCCCATGCAGTCGACTACACCTTGGCTGTACCCTCATCAATAACTAATCGTTGTAGGGCCGCGATGGACACAAGCGATTTGACTGCAGTGACACTGCTCTACATCGAGAGCTCCTTCTGGTATTTCCCGACCTCATTCAGTAAGGTGAGCGGTATATGGCATTCGGCTCCCGGATGGGATGCGAGATAGTGCTGTTGTTCCTCGGAAGACTCCTCAAATCGAGTGAGCCGTTCGATGGTCACATCAGCAAGGTTTCGCTCACGAATGGCGGCTTCGAATGCATCCCTCTGTTCTGAATCAGTCCAATAGAAACCGGCATGCTCTGAAATGGGTGTTTTTTCATCGGCCGGAGTCTCCTGAATGAGCAGGGCATGCAATCTAGCCAGTGTTTGCAGTGAGACCTGCTGCGAATCGTAGGCGACGGCCACAGTCTCCACGGCGCCAGCTTCACCGGAAGCAATCTGCTCCCCTGTGGGTCGCGGGATTCTCGATTGTGCGAATCCCGCGACTGTGCTTGTCACACCTTGCACCCGGTCATAGTAGGTCTGGACGCCCCAATAGCATCCCCCTGCCAGATAGACGGTGGGCATATCATTTCTCCAAATCAGCATACATCGGATAGTTGTTATAGGTGAACGCAGCTTTCTTAATGTCCTTGGAACCAACTGCCGTGATGTTCTGATACCACAACGGAATCTGCGGCAAATCGTTCAGCAGAATCTCTTCGGCTTCCTGATACTTGGCGTTGGCATCATCGGTCGTGGGGGCCGCGGAACCTTCGGCGAGAATTTTGTCGACATTGTCATTGTGGTAGTCGTATTCGTTGTATCCGCCATCGGAGCTGAAGCGCAGCGTCAGATAGTTTTCGATGTTCGGATAGTCCGGGGCCCAACCCGACTGGTATGGAGTGGGCAGAGTCTTGTCGACGGCGGCGGTGCGCAGCTCCTTCTTTGTCGGATATGACTGCGGCTGCACATCGACACCCAGATTGTCCTGCAACTGATGCAAGACGGCTTCAATCCACTGCTTGTCACTGGAATCGGCGTTGTAGGCGATGCTCAATGTTCCATCCCACGGGGAGATGGCATCCGCCTTCTTCCAGAGTTCCTTCCCCTTCTGTGGATTGTATTCGAGGATGGTCTTGTTCTTCAGATTATCGGTGTATCCGGTGATGGAAGGCGCCGAATAATCAACTGCCTTGACACGGGTGCCATAGAAGAGCTTCTTGATGATCAGGTCTCGATCGATGGACAGGCTGATGGCCTGACGGCGAAGTATGCCTTCCTCCCCGCTGAAATGCTTCAGGCGTTCGGGAATGCTGATGCCCTGTGTCTGGGAACCGGCCGCGGTGAACACTTTCACATTCTTATTCTTCTGATAGGAAGAGTAGGAGGTGGCGGGAATCTGATCCAGAAGATCGAGGTTACCGGCCTGAACATCAGCGTATGCCGAGTCCAAGGTCGTATAGAACCGGAAGTCGATGCCACCGTTCTTCGCGGGGAAGTTGCCCTTGTAATCGTCGTTACGAATGACCTTCGCGCCCTGTCCATGCTTCCAGGAAACGAGCTTATAGGCACCGTTGCCAATCGGCTTCTCGCCATACGCTTTAGGATCCTTATAGAATGCTTCCGGAACTGGCAGGAAGCTGACGGAACCCAATTGGCTGGGCAGTGCGGAGTCCGGCGCGTTCAGATTGATCTGGAACGTGTGGTCATCCTTGACGACCAGTCCTGACAGCTGAGCGTCTGAGGGCGTGCCTTCCTTCTGCAGTTCGTCGTATCCCTTGACGATGGAGAAGTACGAGGAGTTCAGCTGGGCGTTGGTCACGTTCGCCGCATAGCTCCAGGCCTTGGTGAACGACTCCGACGTGACCGGCGTGCCATCCGTGAACTTCCAACCGTCCTTGATCTTCACTGTGAACTGGGTTGCGTCCGAATTCGGTGTGATGCTTTCGGCCACTTCATTCACCGGCTTGCCGGACGGGTCATAAGCGACCAGACCAGCGAGGATGGCGCTGAGTATGCGGTCTCCGCCGACTTCACCGGTGTTCATCGGCACCAAGGAAACCTGCGGTTCGGTGCCGTTTACGCTGATGACAGCGTTTGGACCCGCTGACGAATCGTTGGCGGATGATGCCGACTGGGTGCTGCCGCATGCCGAAAGCAGCAGGACTGGTGCCAGAATCGCGGCTATCTTCTTCCATCGAACCATGAATTTTCTCTCCTGTTAATGTTCACTTTTCGATAAGAAACATTATTACCTAATGGAACAGCCAAGGAAGGCAGATTCGATATATCGATTTCTTATAGGACGTTATCCCCTGGTTGATCCGCTGTTGCGTATCCCCTGCACCCAACGCTGCAGCGTGGAGCGCGGGATGCTGTACTCCTCCCTGATCCGCGACGACAGCTTGCCGTTCTCGTACGACTGCACGATCTGCCGCTTGGACTCCTCCTCGTAATGACGCGGATGATTCTGATCGGCCGTGATGATCATCTCCTTCGTTGCCCTGTCCCACACGAGACCGTCCAATACATTGCAGCCAATCCATCGTCATGGTGGTTCGTCTCCTTGGCTCTTATCCCCTGTCCCAGTGGTCACACGACCGGTGTCGGGTATCGACCCGACAGCCGTGATACGGCGTGAGGGCCCCGTGCCGCGCATGGTGTTGGTTCATGCGTGGCGCGGGGCCCTCTTGTCGGTTCGGCGGCGGTTGGGTCCGGTTTATTCCGGATCGGTTTCCATGGCGAACGCCTCCCATGGTCCGAGTGTTCCCGTGGTTTTCAGGTTTCCTACGGGATCGTCCGTGTTGGCGATGAGGATCGTGCCGTCGGGCATCGTTTCCAGTTCTCCGGCCGGTGCGGCCTGTGTGGGCGAGAGGTTGATGACGGTGAGGATGGTTCGCTCGTCGAGGGTTCTGGTGAAGGCGATGATCCGGTCGTTTCCGGTTTCCACGCGTCGGTAGTCGCCGGCGGCGACCACGGGGTCGGTGTGACGCAGGGCGATGAGCCGTTTGTGGAACGAGTACACGGAGTCGGGGTCGTCGATCTCGTCGGCGGCGTTGATCTCCGTGTGGTTCGGGTTGACGGCGATCCAGGGTTCGACCGGGGCGTCGGGCATGGTGAAGCCGGCGTAGGTGGAGTCGTCCCATTGCATCGGGGTGCGCGCGTTGTCCCTGCCGTATCGGGCGAGGGATCGCATCATGGTCTCCGATGTCCGTATCCCGGTTTCCTCGACGCGTTGATGGTAGGCGTTGATGGATTCGAGGTCGCGGTACTGGTCGAGCGAGGTGAAATGCGCATTGGTCATGCCGAGCTCCTCGCCCTGGTAGACATACGGAGTGCCGCGGTGCATGTGCAGCAGCAGCGCGAGCGCCTTGGCGGAGCGGATGCGGCCGGTCTTGCTGGTGTCGTCGCCCCAACGGGAGACGACACGCGGCTGGTCGTGGTTGTCGAGGAACAGGCTGGCCCAGCCGTGTCGGGCGATGGCGTCCTGTTGTTCGGCGAGCTTGGTTTCGAGGTCGGCCGGCGTCCATGGTTTGTCGTCCCATTTCGATTCGGGGGTTTGGTCGACGCCCATGTGTTCGAACAGGAAGAGCATATCCAGCTCGCCGTTGGCGGGGTCGGTGATGTGCTCGTTGCGTTCGGCGGTGATGCCGGGGGCCTCGCCGACGGTGAGGAAGCCGTCACGCCCGTCGAACACCTCGCGGCGCATCTCGGCGAGGAACTCGTCCTGACGCGGACCGTCGGCGCAGAACGGGTTCGGGCTGGAGTAGCCCTCCTCCCCCACCGGCAGGTCCTGGAGCTCGGAACCGGTCTCGCCGGGCAGCCTGCCGTTTGCATCCGTACGCTTGGAGATCAGGGTGATGACGTCCATGCGGAAGCCGTCGATGCCGCGATCGAGCCACCAGTTCATCATGTCGTACACTGCACGGCGCACGGCCGGGTTCTCCCAGTTGAGGTCCGGCTGCTTCTTCGAGAACTGGTGCAGGTAGTACTCGCCGCGCTCCGGGCTGTACTCCCATGCGGAGCCGCCGAAGTAGGAGCCCCACTGGTTCGGCTCGGCGCCGGGCGTGCCGGGCTCGTGGCCGGGGCGGGCGGGACGCCACCAGTACCAGTCGGCGTGCGGGTCGTCCTTGTCCTTCGACGCCTCGAACCACGCGTGCTCGTCGGAGGTGTGATTGACCACCAGGTCCATCACGATCTTGAGTCCGCGCTTGTGCGCTTCGGCGAGCAGCTCGTCCATGTCGTCGAGCGTGCCGAACAGCGGGTCGATGTCCTGGTAGTCGGAGATGTCGTAGCCGTTGTCGTCTTGCGGGGACCTGTAGACCGGGGAGAGCCACAGCACATCCACGCCGAGGTCGGCGAGATAGTCGAGGCGGGAGGTGATGCCCTTCAGGTCGCCGAGACCGTCGCCGTTCGTGTCCCGGAAGGAACGTGGGTAAATCTGGTAGACGACGGCGTTCGACCACCACGGGTTCGGGGAGGCGCCATTCGTGCGGACGGCGTCGGGCAGGGGTTCACGGTTGAAAGAGGTCATCATCGGCTCCTTTGTTATCGTTCGATGATCGCATGGTCGTTGTGGGATCGTACGGGTGCGCCTGTGGAGTTGTCGCGGAGCGTGAATTCGCTGCCGTCGGAGCTGGAGGCGGTGATGCCTCCAGCGATCCTGCGCGTCGTGTATTCCACGGTGGTGCCGTCGCCGCGAGTGATGCGGGTCCGGGCGTCGTCGCGGAGCGGGTTTCAGGCTCGCGGGGCGCGCCGAGCGATCCGCGGCGTTGGTAGACGGGCGGGATGAGCGTGACGCGATCGCCGCGCCATGGTTCGCCGTCCATGAGACGGACGATCATGTCGACGCCCATGCGGCACAGGTCCGCGGGCAGGAGCGGGTATTCGTCGATGCGCAGCCGCCTGCCGATCGGGTCGGTGAAGGTTCCCGCGGAGATCACGGACAGGTCCGCGGGGAAGCGGATTCCGTTCTTGCGGGCCACGGCGACGAGGCTGTTGAGGAACATGGGGCCGCCTTGGGACACGATCGCGGTGTCCCCATTGAGCATGGCCATGTCGAGGATGGTTTCGATGGCGTCGAAGTCGTCCTCGTCGGTGTATTGTTCGTCGACCCGGATGTTCCGGCGTCGCGCGTTGTCGAGGAGGGCGGACCGCAGGCGGACCAGGTAGTTCGCTCCCCCGCCGCGTTCGTAGTCGACGTGTTTGCCGCCGATGAACATGATGCGGGAGTGTCCGAGCCGGTCGAGCCGGTCGATGATGCCGCCGCCCATGAGGGTGAAGTCGATGTCGACGCACGGGATGCCTGTGTCCGCGCCGGGCAGTCCGATCGACACGAACGGCACTCCCGTGGCGGCGGCCACGGCGAGACGGCTGTCATCCATGTTGACGTCCATGAGCACGACCCCGTCCACGAGTCCGGTGTCGATGAGCCGTGCGAGTTGCTCCCCGCCGTTCTCCTCGGTCAGCAGGAGGGTTTCGTAGCCGTGGAATCGTGCTTGTCTGAGGAAGTGAAGGAAGTAGGCGAAGTAGTTCGTGTAGCTGGTCGAATCGTGAACGGGCGAGCTCAGGGCCACGAAGTGGGTCCTCGTCGTGCGGGCGGCGTGTTCTCCGGGCTCGGGCACGTAGCCGATCTCCCTCGCCGCGGCGAGGACCCTGCGTCTCGTGGCCGGGGAGATGGGTCGTTTCCCCGACATCACGTACGAGACGGTGCTGATCGACACGCCGGCCTTGCCCGCCACGTCCTTGATTCCGACCATGTCTTGCGTTCCTATCCTTCCTTGACGGTGAAGCCCTGGCTCCTGCCCTGCTCGACGAGCTTGGCCTGCCATGCCTTGACGCCGTCCATCAGCGTGCCCTGGCCCATGTAGGCCGCGCCCACGGTGTCGGTGAAGATGCTGCGAGCGTACACGTCGTACGGGAGGAATTCGAATCCGGTGACCACGTTCTTGGCGGCCTCGGCGAACACGGCGTTGAATTTCTGGCCGCCGAAGTATTCGACGGTCTCGCCTTTGGTGTTGACCATGGTGGTCTGGTTGAGGAACTTGTCGTTCTTCATGGATTCGAGGTCGGCGGGGAAGCCTCCCTGGTCGACCCTGGACATGACCGCGTCCTTGTTGTGGAGCGCGTACGCCATGAACTTGTACGCGGCGTCGGCCTTCTTGGACGAGGAGAGGATCGCGAGGGAGCTGCCGCCGCTCTCGGAGACCTCGTGTCCGCCGGCCGACCATGCGGGCATCTGGGCGATGCGCCACTTGCCGGCGCCTTCGGACGCCTGGTTGAGGAACATGCCGGGCGCCCATGCGGCGGTGATCACGCCGGCGAACTCGCCGGAGCCGACGGCGCGGTACCAGTCGTCGCTGGTGCCCTTGGTCTTCGTTTCGATGAGGTCCTCGTCGATCATCTTCTGCCAGAGCTTGGTGAATTTCCTCACGCCGGGGTCCCCGGTGAGGTTCACGGTCACGGTCTTGCCGTCCTTGGACGTGGAGTAGGGGTGGCCTCCGGCCTGCCAGACCATGGCATTGAAGAATCCGGCGTCGCCGGGGTCGTTGGTGATGTAGGATCCGACCGCGCGGATCTTCTTGGCGTCCTCGTAGAACTCGTCCCATGTGGCGGGCGGTTCGTCGATGCCGGCCTTGTCGAAGACCTCCTTGTCGTAGAAGAACGCCATGGGGCCGGAGTCCATGGGCAGCCCGTAGATGCCGCCCGCGTAGTTGACCGAACTCCACGTGCCCGGCGTGTAGAAGTCCTTGAACTTGCCGGCCCCGTTGTCGGTGAGGTCCTTCAACGCGCCTTTGATGGCGTATTCGGGGATGGCGTAGTATTCGATCTGCGCGATGTCGGGGGCTCCGCTGCCCGCCTCGATCGCGTTGGACAGGGCCACGTACTCGTCCTTGCTGCTGCCGGCGTTGGCGAACGTGACCTTGATGTCCGGATTGTCCTTCATGAACTGTTTCGCATTGGCCTTGAGATTGTTGTCCCACGCCCATACGGTGATCTCGGTCTTGCCGTCCGAGGATGCGTTGTCGGTGCCGCATGCCGCCGTGGGGGCGATCATGGCGATCATGGCGATCACGGCCGTGGCCGTCTTGGAAAACCTCATTGTCTCCTCCTATGGGTCCCTTTTCGGAAATCGTCGGCGTCATCTTCGGTGTCGTCGACAGCTCAACATCATACGGACTGGCTTCCAAGCCCGCCAATTTATTTCGATGATTTCGACGATATCGGACGAAGGATTGCGAACCGGTTCGATGAGGTGTTCCCGCCCGCCGCACACGTCCGCCAAGATTATTCCTTACGCTATGGAGGCCGGACCATCGAAAACCCGACCGATATCGGAGATTGCGTGTGCCGTGATGTGTCATGACGGAACAATCGAACTGGACCGTGTTCCTGTACGATCCGAAGACCCTGCCCATCGACGAGTCCGGATTGCCCGTAGAGGGACTGTGTTCCATGGCCGTGTACCACATCCACGTCGCCGCGACGGCCGCCGATGCGAACCGGTGCCATATCCTGCGTCCCGACACCATCTGCGTGGTCCGGTAGTCGTAGGGGTACATGTACCAGTAGCCGCCATATCTGGCCAATCGTATATGTTCCGGCAGCATGATCAGTTCGAGTGCGAACACGCATAGCCACATGAGCGAGAACGGTATGGTCACGGGCGGTGCCGTGATTGTCTGCCATATGCTCTGCATCAGGATCTCCCGTCTTTGCCGATTCCATCGTTTCCCGGTTCGTTGTCCTGTCGTGCACCCAGTAATCTCGAAGCTCGCTAATACATAAAGCCCTTGGAATCATTACGATTCCAAGGGCTTTTTCGTGACCCCGGACGGGCTCGAACCGTCGACCTTGAGATTAGAAGTCACATGCTCTATCCAGCTGAGCTACGGGGCCAAACTCGCATCAGTCTAATCATAGGGGTGTAAAAGCTCCGCGGTATATCGCCCTAGAGCTAACGGCTCAGCCCTCGAACACGCGGTCACGAATCATGCGGCCTGACTCATCCAGTGCCGCGGAGAAACGGCCGTAATTAGACAGAATCACTCCCATGTAGAGCATATCCACAAGCGCGGCATCTGCCACGCAGGAGAAAATGGCATTGCCATAGATCGCGCGCGAACCACGTCCGGTCAGCAACACCACATCGGCCCAACTGGACAAAGGCACGCCTACGGCATTGGTAATCGCAATGGTTTTTGCACCATGCGATTTTGCCAATCGCAGCGCCTTGACCGTATCCGACGAACTTCCGGAGTGAGAGAACGCTATGGCAACATCGCCATGGCGCATATGCCCGGCGCCAATCTGCTGCATGTAAGCATCGGTGCTGAGACGGCAAGTGAGTCCCAGATAGCCGAGCTTGGTGAACAGATCGGTCGCAGGCGTCAGCGAATTCTCCACACCGAAAATATCAATAAAACCGGCTTCGGCAATCAGCGCGATTGCTTTACGGTAAGCCTTGACATCCAAGGCATCACACATCTCGCCAATGAGCGTTTTCGCACCTTCGGCGGCCTTGGCGGGAATCTCCTCCACATTGTCCCATGGATTCAAATCGAACCCGGACAGTGGGTCGAACGTCACCTGATGTTCGGCGGCCGGATGCCGCAATACATAGCGCAGTTCACGGTATCCGCCGAAGCCAAGCTTGCGGGCAAACCGGATTACCGTGGGCTGGCTGACATGGGCGATATCCGCCATCTGGCCGACAGTCAGATCGGCGGCTTCTTCGGCATGCTCACGAATGTACTGTGCCACAGCGCGCTCCGCCGGGCGCAACGACGGATACACATGGTCGATGCGCTCGAGTATTCCCACCGAGGACTGCACAGCAATACTCCCGTCTTCTAACGTTAACCTCTGTTTTCGAGCGTACCGGCCGTATAACGGCGATTTGGCATTAAGGACTGACCGGAATATGAACTGTGCCTGAACTCTTCCGCCGCATTTCGCACATCAGACACGTAAGATTGAGTTATGGTGCGGATTTCGGTGGGGAGCTCCACCCATCAAGTGAGCGAACGACTGTACGGCGTGTTCTTCGAGGACATCAACCACAGCGCAGACGGTGGATTGAACGCCAACATGGTGAACAACTATAGTTTCGACGGCGTCTACCTCGATCACCACACTTGGCGCGCCGCAGGCTCTGACCGCTGGCGCACCCAAGCAGACCCACTGCGATTCTGGGATTTCACCAATTGCTCGGCCGTCAGCTATGGCACCGAAATCCGTGGGGCACATGGCCAGAGAATGACCACCGATTGCCCCGAACCACCGGTGCACGCCAACAGCCGTTACGTACGTATCACCGCCCCGCGTCCCCTCTGGCTCCATCATCGTGACCACGGAAGGCTGGTATCGATTCGTCACCAAAGTCAGCGGAAAAACCACCGATTACGGCAAATTGCGCATCACCGTGGAATCCAGCAGTAACACCGACGACCACACCGTCGTCATTGTTCGCGATGAAGATTGAACCATATAGCGTTACGCTGGTCACTTCACGGTAATACACCGCTTCATCGGGCATGCAGATTCTCGCGTGCCCGCTATCGCATGCTTTCCCCGCACATTTTCGAAAGAATCACCCTTAAGGATGAGGGGAAATTGTGTGAAATAAGGGAATAATGGGGGATATCCCCCATAGCGGATGCCGATATGGGCAGCCATGATGGAAATCACGACGGTCACCAGACCGTCGGCCAACGATGAAGGAGTGTGCGGCATGTTTATGAATCTGTTCCGCAGGCAGCGTCCTGCATTGGCGCGTCTGGCTCGCAACTCCAACTCCTATCAGCACCCGATGGCCAAAGCCGTCAACTCATCCCCTATGACGTCAGCGACTTCCGCGACTTCCACTCTGGACGCGGCCATCAGCCAGGTTCACAACATCCCGGTTTCAGCCATGAGCAGGATGTCCGGCTCTCCCACCGTGTATGCCCGATAGGCTCTATTCGATAATCCAGCTCAAGGTCAGCAGCACCACCAAGAACAGCACGTTCACCGCCGAATAGACGGCGAGGTAACGCCCCTTCTTATCCGGGTATTGGCGCGTGACATTCTTATAAGCCACCAGCGAGGCCATGGATGCGATAAGCGTGCCCATACCACCCAGATTGGTGCCGATGATCAGCGCCCGCCATTGATTGCAGAAGCTGGACAGCAGAATGGTGGTAGGCACATTGCTGATTACCTGGCTGGACGCCACCGCCACTTCCAACGGATGGGAACCGACCAGGGTGCGTGCCAGCTCATAGAATTCAGGCACACGGCGCATGTTACCGATGAAAATGAAGAACATGCAGAAGGTCAGCGGCAGTCCCCAGTCCACATATTTGAACACGCGGCGGTCGGTGAACAGGAACGATACGACCACAATCACGCACATGGCCCATAACGGGATGATGCCGGAAACAGCCAGCAGACAGACGATGAACAGCAGTGAATAGATGACCGTGCGCCAGCCGCCGTAACCGGCGCCGTAACCGGTGATGCGGATCTCATCGGGCTGATGTTTGCTGCGTTCGGGAGCGAGCACACCGGTTTCGAGATCGCCCAAATCGCCCACTGGTTTGCTGCCGAACACCACAGATATCACAATGACCAGCAGTATCGCTGCGGTGAAGGAATACGGCGCCATGATGCTGATAAATCGCTTCGTCGACATTTCGGTGAGCGCTTTGAGGTACAGATTGTGCGCGTTGCCGACCGGCGTCAGCATACTGCCCACATTCGCGCCGATGGTCATCAGCGTGGCCACCAGTATGGTCTTATCCTCTTGGCCCGCCATGATAAGCACCGCAATAGCGAATGGCACGAACGTGACCAGGGCGACATCGTTGGTGATGAGCATCGCGGAGAAGAACGTCAATGCCACCAAGGTGAGCACCAGCCCGCGCATGGTGGAAGTACGTTGCAGCAGACGGGAGCCAATGATGCGGAAGATGCCGATGCGCTGAAATCCGCAGACTACAATCATCAGGCAAATCAACTGGCTGATGGTGCTGGCATGGATGTACATGGTGTATTCATCATCCGGAGGTACTACAAAACACGAAATCAGTGCAAGTATTGCGGCAACGACAAGAATCGTTTCATTTTTGGCCACATTGACCAGCCAACGCCGCATTCATTCCTCCATGAACATTCCCGTTACCGCACCTGTTTTATTCTACGCGCAGATTGGCATAAGGTACGTAGTCTCGTCGCTCAGCTGGCCTGAATCGTCCGCTCTAATGCTTCGCAGATGACTCGGATGCCGTCGGTGATATCGGCGGCATCCGGGCGCACGAAGTTGAGACGGATATGGGAATCATCCATTTCGTCAACATCGAACACACTGCCCGGCATGAATGTGACGCCTTGTGAACGGCAGGATTCCAGCACGTCAAGCGAGCGTACGCCCTCCGTCAGGGATAGCCAGATGTAATAGCCTCCGGCCGGCACAGTCCAACGCACGCCGTCTGGGGCGAATCGTTGCAATGCCGCGATTGCGGTGTCTCGCCGCCGCCGATAGGAATCAGTCAGCGTTTGAATATGCTCGGCGATGCGACCTTCCTTAAGCAGCTCCAAGCAAATACGCTGCGATGACGTGCTCGTATGCTGGTCGACCATGCGGCGTAGAGCCGCCAGGCGGTTGATGACGTGCGGGTCGGCCACAATCCACCCTGTGCGCAGGCCCGACGTAACAGTCTTCGAGAACGTGGACAAGTACATCACGTATCCCGCGTTCTCCATGCCCTTGAGCGGTATGGGGCGATGCGAATCGGATGATTTCCCGCCATACCACAGGTCGCCGTAGGCGTCGTCCTCCACGATTAGGCACTGGTAGCGTCGTGCCACGTCGATGAGTTCACTGCGGCGTTCGGGCGGCAGCGTGGTGCCGGTGGGGTTTTGGAACGTGGGAACTGTGTAGATGAGTTTGGGGCGGAATCGCGCGCAATAGCCTTCCAGCAGGTCGGTGCGCATGCCGTGTTCATCGACCGGCACGCCGATGATGCGAGCATCGGCCGAGCGGAACGTTTGCAATGCGGGGAAGAACGTGGATTGTTCGACCAGTACGCAGTCGCCAGGATTGACGAATGCGCGCACGATAAGATCGATGCCTTGCTCGGAACCGGAAAGCACCATCACGTTTCGTACATCGCACTGCACGCCGCGTGTGCTCATATGCTCGGCAAGTAATGCGCGGAGTTCATCGAATCCTTCGATAGGCGATTCTGGCTGACCGTCGAATTCGCGCGATTCGAACGCTTCAATGCTCACTGAACGCAACAAATCGTCGGGAATATCCGCCGGATTAGGCGAGCCGGTGGCAAAGTCGATGATGGTATCGCCGCGTTGCGCCCGCTCAGCCGAGGCAATGTCGTGGTAGGTGAATCGGTTGGAATAGTCGGAGAACAACACCGACCACGGCGGCCGCACAACGCTCGGTTTCGGCTCCTCGTCAATCGGCTTATGTCTCACTACAGGAATCCGGGCAGTCTCAGTATGCTGCAACGGCAGCACGAACGTGCCTTTGCCTACTTTGGAGGCGATGAGTCCCTCATCTTTGAGTTGCTGATAGGCCTGTAATACCGTGGTGCGATTGACCTCGAGGCGTGAGGCTAACTCGCGTTCAGGCGGCAAACGATAGCCCTCAGCCATTGCGCCGGAGACAATCTGTTCACGCAGCTCAGCAGCCAGCTGCCGGTACATCGGCACCGTGCTGCGCCGGTTCAGCGTGAACTGCATGGCAGATCGTCTCCTTGATTCGTCGGTCGAATACCAGTCTAACGGCAGACGAATCGGCTACAGCGACAGGAAGAGCTCATGGATGCGGATGTCGTCCGTGAGCTCGGGATGGAAGGCGGTGGCGAGGATGTTGCCTTGGCGCAGGCCCACCACGTGACCATCGACTTCGGTTTCGACCGTAGCCTCGGGGCCGACCGACACCACGTAGGGCCCACGGATGAACACCAGTGGAAAGTCCGCGATGCGCTGTGGGTCGTCGGCTTGGCCAAAATCAGCGATGGCTTGGAAGCTGCCGAGCTGACGACCGTAAGCATTGCGGCGCACTACAGCGTCGAGCGCGCCGAAGTAGACGTTCTCATCATTGTCGAGCTTCTTGGCCAGCAGAATCATGCCAGCGCAGGTGCCAAGCACCGGTTTGCCGGCCTTGATGTGCGCGGCAAACGGTTCGAACAGGCCGGTGGAACGCAGGAGTTTGCCTTGCGTGGTGGATTCACCGCCAGGCAGGATGACCCGGTCGATGGATTCATCGAAATCCTCGGCCGCGCGCAACAGCTTCCACGGGGCGCCGAGCTTGTCGAGCACCGCCGCATGTTCGGCGAACGCGCCCTGCACGGCCAGAATACCGGTCACGCCGTGCGTGGCGGTTTCGGCGTCTGCGGATTCTTCTTTGGAAATGTATTCAACAGCTACAACCATGTTGTCCTCTCCGGCTTCGGCTCCCGTCACTCGCCGCGAGCGGCCATGATGGTCTGAATCTCGTCCTCGTTGATGCCGACCATGGCTTCGCCTAGGTTTTCGGACAGCTTGGCGAGCAGGTCGGCGTCCTGCCAGTTGGCGGTGGCCTTGACGATGGCGGCGGCGCGCTTGGCCGGGTCGCCGGACTTGAAGATGCCAGAGCCCACGAACACGCCTTCGGCGCCGAGCTCCATCATCAGGGCGGCATCGGCCGGAGTGGCCACGCCACCGGCGGCGAAGTTCACGACGGGCAGGCGGCCGTTGTCATGCACGTACTTGGCCAGGTCGTAGGGCACGGCCAGCTGCTTGGCGGCCTCGTAGACCTCGTCGTCGCACAGGCCGACGAGCTCGCGAATCTGCTTGTTCATGGTGCGCATGTGGCGCACGGCCTGAATCACGTCGCCGGTGCCGGGCTCGCCCTTGGTGCGAATCATGGCAGCACCCTCGGCGATGCGGCGCAGCGCCTCGCCCAGGTTCTTCGCGCCGCACACAAACGGCACGTCGAACTGGTTCTTGTCGATGTGGTACACGTCGTCGGCCGGGGAAAGCACCTCGGATTCGTCGATGTAATCGATTTCGATGGCCTGCAGAATGCGGGCCTCGGCGATGTGGCCGATGCGCACCTTGGCCATAACCGGAATCGAGACGGCTTCCTGAATGCCCTTGATCATGGCCGGGTCGCTCATACGGGAGACGCCGCCGGCGGCGCGAATATCAGCGGGGATGCGCTCCAGCGCCATCACCGCGCACGCGCCGGCATCCTGCGCGATTTTCGCCTGTTCGGGCGTGGTGACGTCCATGATCACTCCGCCCTTGAGCATTTGGGCCAGATTACGGTTGAGTTCCGCACGATTCTGCGTCATGAGTTTCCCTTCGTTTCGACGCTGCTTGGTATCGCGCTTCATTATTGAACGGATCGGATTGGCCCCACCCAAACCAGTCCAATTTGGATGGGGCCAATCCGCAACTTCTGCACCCATCCAATCCAACTTACATCTGACCTTGATTGCTCCTCGAACCGATATACGTATATAATGAAAAAACTATACGTACAGCGACTAGGAGCAGGGGCCATGACCAAACTCACACTCAGCATTGACGAACATACCATCGAGAGGGGCAAACTATACGCCCGTCGACAAGGCCGCACATTGTCTTCCATCGTGGAGGACTACCTTGAATCATTAACGCGAGAGGATTCAACGGCACAGCTATCACCGTCGATTCGCGCGCTCATGGGCATCGGGCAAGGCCCCGCCGACGAAAATGACTACCGATGGCACCTCATGGAGAAGAACTCATGAACAAACTCGTCGTTGACACCAACGTATTTCTTGACGTCATACTGGCTCGACAGCCTATGTGCGAGGCCTCCGCAAGTGTACTCGACCTATCGTCGCACCCCGAATACGACATTCTTATGCCGGCACATTCCGCACCTACTATCGCGTATATCGTAGAGGCAAACGCAAATCGAGCCAAAGCGCGTCAGGCACTATCTCTATGTCTCGGCATCGCCCATGTCGCCGCGTTGGATGAAGCCACAATATTGCGAGGGCTGTCATACGACTTCAAAGACACCGAGGATTCCTTCGTTGCCGCCATCGCGGAACGAGAACGCGCCGACTTCATTATTACCAACAACATAAAGAATTTCGCGCTCTCCCCCATCGCCGCAGTCACACCAATCGAATATCTCAGCCGTCTCGCATCCAAGAAGTAAGCGCACAGAACAAGTAAGCCCCTATGTGAGAGCCGCCGAAAACGCCAATTAGCCAACGGTGTTGCCATAGATTTGGGCTTGGAGGTCTTTGCGGGCGGTTTCCATGCGGGTGATTTGGCCAAGGAGGGTGATTTTCTCTTCGCCGTCGGGCAGTTGGGCCATGCGGCGTTTGGCTAGACCGATCTGGCGCATGAAGCCCATGTCCAATAGTCGGGTGAGCAGTTCGGTGGCGTATCGCTGCTCCTCCGCAGTGGCGGGTCGTAGCTGCATGGCGGCGGCACCAGGCGCACCAGCGTCACCGGGCGCGTTCGGCTGCACGGGTTGCGCACCGTTGCCGCTGTCATCTCCGGGCAAAGGCAGCGGCATGACGGCCAGCTCGTTGATGACCTGATTCAACATAGGCCCGCCGGCCTTGGTGAGGTTGTGCATCCACAGACCCTGCGGGGTGTTGTCGGATGGCAGTCCGCCGGCGGCCGCAATCACCTGAAACAGGGTGCGGAACACCGAAGTCATGAAATGGTCGATGGTCAGCTGGCCGAACATGGTACGGTCGATGGCGCGCGGCACCTGAATCAGTGTGGCCATGAACTGTTGCTCGGCGATGAACACGGCATCATCAATCTTGAAGTATGCCTGCTCGGCGGCATCGCGACGCTCCAGAGTCTTGCGGGCGGCCGGATTGGCATATGGATTAGTGCCGGGTTCCACCCGACGCTCCTCACGGTCGAACCGGCGCTTGGGCGCATAGGCGTCCTCGTCGCGCACGTGCATCTGACGGCGGGCTGTCATCACCTCGCGGCGCATCACCTCGAGATCCACGCCGATACGGCCAGCAGCCTTGCGCGCATAGGCATCCCACAGGGAACGGTCGCGAATCTGTGCCACCAGCGGAGCCACGGCTTTCATTGCCCCCACTTGACCGGGAGTATACGTTAAGTCAAACCGGCCGATGGCGGCATCGATCACGAAGTCATAGAGCGGCTTGGCATTGGCAATCAACGAGCGCACCGCCTCATTGCCTCGTTCGATACGCAGATCGCAGGGGTCAAGATTGTTGTCGGCCACAGCCACAAAGGTCTGGGAAAGGAATGCCGAATCGAGACCAAAGGCGTGCAGTGCGGCTTTCTGGCCAGCGGCATCGCCATCGAACGTGAATACGATACGTGAACTCAATGGCTGGTCTTTGATCTTCAGCGGACCGACCAATTGCACCGCACCCAGAGAATCGTCGGCAATAAGGCGGCGTACGATCTTGGCATGTTCGGCACCGAATGCGGTACCACACGTAGCAATGGCGGTGTCAATGCCGGCCAGATGCATGGCCATCACGTCCGTATAGCCTTCGACGATTACCACCTGCCGCTTCTTGACGATGGCGGATTTGGCCAAATCGATTCCGTAGAGAACCTGGGTCTTACGGTAAAGCTGCGTATCCGGCGTGTTGATGTATTTGGCGGCGATCTGGTCGTCCTCATACAGTTTGCGCGCGCCGAAGCCGAGCGTGCGTCCGGTCGAATCGCGGATGGGCCAGGTCACGCGGCCGCGGAAATAGTCGTAGATGCCGCGCTGGCCTTGGCGGGCCAGGCCGGCGTCGAAGATCTCCTTCTGTGTAAACCCCTTGGATGCCAAATGACGCACGAGATTATCCCAGCCTTGGGGCGCGTAGCCGCAGCCGAAACGTTCGCAGTCGGCTTGGGAGAAGTTGCGGCCGCCGAGCAGTTTGCGGGCGGGCAATGCCTCCTTGGTCAGGATTTGGGAGACGAAGAAACGCTGGGCTTCCTCGCAGGCTTCCAGCAGTCGCGTGCGCTTGGAGCCATTGTTCTCGCGGTTTGGACCGTTGCCACTGTTCTCGTAGTGCAGCTCGATGTGGTACTTGTCGGCGAGTAGTTCCACGGCTTCACGGAAGTCGATGTTCTCGGATTGTTCGACGTATTTGAACACGTCGCCGCCCAAACCGCAACCGAAGCAGTGCCACACGCCGAGCGAGGGGCGCACGTTGAAGCTGCCGGTTTTCTCGTCGTGGAACGGGCATAGGCCGACGAATGTGCCGGTTCCGGAGGGCTTAAGCGTTACGGTCGCGGATACGATGTCATACAGGTCCGCGGCGGCGCGCACCTTCTCGACATCTTCTTTCTTAATCATTCCGACCATAAGTCTCTAGAGTAGCGCCACGTGTGAGACACGGTAGATATGTACCGTTACTTTCTTGGCTCCCCTCACTCGCCTATGGAGACAGCTCTCCTCACCCGAGGGAAGCCAAGGGATAGGTCATAGCTCTCTCAGGGAGGAAAGCTGTCAGCGCAACTGACTGAGGGTGCCCGCCACGGAACAGCCTCAGCACAGGATGGAATGAAGAGCCAAGGCGGAATTGTCGGTTAGGGACGCCACTTGATCGATGGCCACGCGCAAACGTTCATTGTCGTTGGTGGACTCATTCCAATCGGCTAGGAACTGGCTTTCCAGCGCGTCGGAGGGCTGCGGTGAATCGGCCATCAGCACGTCGATCAGGTCCTCGACGATTTTCAGTTCCTCCTGGTGGAACGGCTCCCTCTCACGCGGCGCCATGACGAAATACACGGCGATGCCTTTTAATGCCACAATCTCGTAATTCGTATCCTCGGGAATCACGATATTGGCGGAGTAACGCGTCAACGGTCCCGGTCCGTATGTATCGCGAGTGGCGGTTTCCACCGACCAGCAAAACCGCCCAATCAAGTCGGAGGTGATGTTCTTCAACTGCGCCAAAGCTTGACGTGATCCGTTGAAATGCGCAGGGAACATATGCTCACGCCTGAGTCTCATGAATGCTGCCAACAGCTTATCCGCATCCCACTTGGTCCCATACCAGCCGCGCGTCTGCTCGATGATGTGGTCCAAAATCTGTGAATCGGCGAGCACAATCGGGTCGAAGGCACCAGTGGCGATGGAATCCTCAACATCATGCACCGAATAGGCGATGTCATCCGAAAGATCCATGATCTGGCATTCCATCGGCTTGGTAGCCACAGGCGCGCCGATTTTCAACCATCGGAACACGGGCTCATCATCCGGGTAGACGCAGAACTTCTTGGACCGCTCCCCCTTGGGATGCTGGTCGGCCTCAGCCAAAGTCCACGGATATTTGACCGCCGCATCAAGAGCTGCACGGGTCAGGTTCACACCGGCGGAACGGCCGTCCGGATGGAAGATTTTGGGTTCGAGACGGGTCAGAATGCGCATGGTCTGCGCGTTACCCTCGAATCCGCCAATATTGCGCGCGATTTCGGCGAGCGCCCGCTCCCCGTTGTGCCCGAACGGCGGATGGCCAAGATCATGGGCCAGGCAAGCGCAGTCGACCACATCAGGATCGCAGCCAAGCATTGCGCCTATTTGTCGACCGATTTGGGCGACTTCCAGCGTGTGGGTGAGGCGGGTGCGAGCGAAATCATCGGTACCAGCAATCAGAATCTGGCTTTTCGCGCCGAGACGCCGCAGGGCGGACGAATGTATCAGCCTTGCGCGGTCACGCTCAAAAGCGGTACGGGCTTTGGACTTCGGCGGTTCAGGTGCCCAACGCTCTTCATCAAAGGCACTGTAGCCCTCATCGCTCAGCACCCGTTCCCCATCTTGCGTTGTTTCCATAGTCCAAGCATAGGCCCATATATCGGCTGCCGTACAGTGTTACAGCAGCGTGGCTGGATCGAGCTTGGCGAGGTCGTCAGCGGGCAGCACCTCGGCGGCGTGCTCGTAGAGACGCGGAATGCGATTGCGCAGGCAAGTGAAGACCTCATAGCTGATGGTATCGGCGGCACGGGCCCAGTCGTCGGCAGTGGGCTCCACAAACTGCTCACCACGACCCGGGCCGAACAGTTCGACCGTGTCGCCCTCGTGAACTCCGAGTTCGGCGGCGGAACCGTGCAAATCCACGATGAACTGGTCCATGCACACGCGACCGCAGACGCGGTAGAGCTTCGGGCCCTCGGTGGTCATAATGCGCACTGGCCCGCCCGGCTTCTCCACATGCTTGGCACCTTCCATATCGAATCCGGAGGCGGAGCGGTGGATGCCGTCGGCGTAGCCCAATGGCACGATGGCAGTGGACGTGTTGTCTGGAGTCAGGTACGTGCGGCCGTAGGAGATGCCATGGCCGGCCTCCACATCCTTGACCGTGCCGAGCTGCGCCTGCAGGCGCATGGCCGGGGTCAGATGCCAGTCGCGCGGGGTGCCCATCGCGGGATCGGGCTCGTAGCCGTACAGGCCGATGCCGGGGCGGGTAAGTTCGAAGTGAATCTCCGGGCGGTCCAAAGTGGCCGCCGTGTTGGCCAGGTGACGGATCTCCGGCGGAATGCCGGCCTGTTCCATGCGGCGCGTGAAGTCCTTGAATGTTTCGATCTGGCGGTCGGTGGAGGACACGAATTCGGGCACATCGGGCGAATCGGCCACGGCGAGATGGCTCCACTGACCCACAATATGCAACACGCCCTCTTTGGCGAGCGGCACGAGTTTGGCGAGCGCGGCGTCGAATCCGGCCGGCGTGAAACCGTTGCGACCGAAGCCGGAATCGACCTTGACGTGTACGCGGGCGGGCTTGCCGAGCTTGCGTGCGGCGGCGGCCACGGCATCGATGCCGGGCAGGGAGCCGACCGATACGTCGATATCGGCAGCGATCAGCTCATCGAATGGCACTTCGGTGCCGTTGTAGACCCAAGTCAGAATGCGGCAACGGTCGGGGCCGATGCCGAGCTTGCGCAGCAGCAACGCTTCATGCGATTGCGCGGTGCCGAGCCATGTCGCGCCGCCGGCGAGCGCGGCCAGTGCGGCGGGCAGCAGTCCGTGGCCGTATGCGTCGGCCTTGACCACGCCCATCACCGCCGTGCCGGAGTTCGGGCCGCCGACCACGGAGACCAGGTGGGCCATGTTGTCGCGCATGGTTTTGAGGTTCACGATGGCCTGTGCGGGGTATTGGCGGCGGGCGGCCGCATAGTTGGCCTTGCCCTGCTCGGACGAGAATGCGATTTCGGGTGCTGCGTTCATGCTCATAGGCACCTATTGTTGCGCAGGAATGTGACGTGTGGTCACAATCGTTTGTTTTCGCCCGGCAGTCGTACACTAATGACCGATATGCGGTTTCTCGGAAGCCGCCTTTGATTCCCGGCGTTGAGGCGTGCCGGGATCCCGGAAATCCGTCCGGTCTAGCCCCATATCTTAAGTTTCATGAGAGAAGAACATGGATCTGTTTCGTAAGAAAAGCGTGGATCAGCTTGTCGCCGAATCCACTCCCCTGAAGCGCACGATGCGCACCTTCGATCTGACGATGCTCGGTATCGGCGCGATCATCGGCACCGGTATCTTCGTGCTCACCGGCAAGGGCGCGCTCACCGCCGGCCCGGCCCTGTCCGTATCGTTCCTGCTGGCCGCCGTCTGCTGCGGTTTCGCCGGCCTGTGCTACGCCGAGTTCGCCGCCATGGCTCCGGTCTCCGGCTCGGCCTACTCCTACGCCTATCTGGCGTTCGGCGAGCTCATCGCCTTCGTGATCGGCTGGGATCTGATTCTGGAGTATGCTCTGCAGGCGGCCACCGTGTCCGCCGGCTGGTCGGGATACTTCAACAAGTTGTTGGAAGGCTTCGGACTGCATCTGCCGGTCGAGCTGACCGCCGCCTACGGCACCAACCCGGACGTCACCACCTACTTCAACCTGCCCGGCTTCGTCATCGTGCTGATCATCACGTGGGTGCTGTCCATCGGCATCAACCAGACCAAGCGCACCAACGACGTGATGGTGCTCATCAAGCTCGCCATCATCGTGCTGTTCATCGCATGCGCCGTGTGGTATGTGAAGCCGTCCAACTGGCAGCCGTTCTCCCCGTATGGCATCTACACGTTCCAGCCCGGCTCCACCCAGCCGTACGGCATCGTGCCGGCCGCGTCGATCGTGTTCTTCAGCTTCATCGGCTTCGACGCCGTCTCCTCCTCCGCCGAGGAGACCGTCAACCCAAACAAGACGCTGCCGCGCGGTATCCTGCTCTCGCTGGCCATCTCCACTGTGCTCTACGTCATCATGACCATGATCATGACCGGTGTGGTGCCGTACAAGGAGTTCGCCAAGTACATCGACGCCCCGGTCGCCGGCGTGATCCTGGAAACTGGCATGAACTGGCTCGCGGTGATCGTGAACCTCGGCGCGCTGATCGGCATGACCACGGTGATGCTCGTGCAGCTGTACGGCCAGTCCCGCATCTGCTACGCCATGAGCCGCGACGGCCTGTTCCCGGAGTTCTTCGGCCACGTGCACGAGAAGTACCGTACCCCGTTCAAAGGTACATGGTTCTTCGGTATTCTAACGGCCATCGCCGGCGGTTTCATCAACATCAACGTACTGTTCGAATTGGTGAACATCGGTACGCTGTCGGCGTTCATCATCGTGTCCGCGGGCATTCTGTGGATGCGTAAGACCCAGCCGGACGCACACCGTGGCTTCCGCGCTCCGGGCGTGCCGTTCACGCCAATCTGCGCGATCATTTTCTGCTTCATTCTGATTTGCGGTTTGAATTGGGAGACCTGGGTGCGTTTCGCAATCTGGTTCGCCCTTGGTTTGATCGTGTATTTCGTGTACAGCCGCAAGCATTCCGCATTGAACGAGCCAGGACTGTTCTGATTCGGTTTCAAGCGGGTTGCCAAGCCCACTGCTCAATCTGCCGACGCTTACATACTTCTCATCGTCGGTAGATTGAGCAGTCCCCAATCTGCCGACGATAGAAGGGATGTAAGTGTCGGTAGATTGAGCAGTCCCCAGACCACCGACGGCCACGTGCCCCTCAGCGTCGGTGGTTCGCAGGATTCCCAAACTGCCGACACTCATGCACATCCCATATATATATTGCAATCCGTCACCAGGGGAACGTATAACATATACTGCAAAGAAAATTCCCACACACCGGTGGCGCAAGAGATGTCTAGACACAGAACATATCCCGGAATCGTTGATGTAGCACGCGCAGCAGGTGTATCGCCCTCCACCGTCTCAAGGGCATTCTCTCGTCCAGGCCATGTCAGCGAAGCCACGGCGCAGCAAATCTTCGACACAGCGAACCGACTGGGATATCGTTCCGGTACCATCACGCCACTCACGGTCGGGAAGCCCAAACATCGTCTTATTTTGCTCGCCGTTTCCGATATCAGCAATCCCGCCTTCGCCCAGCTTATCCGCAATACCCAGCATGAATGCATGCGACAAAACTCCGGGCTTCTTATTGCCGACACGGAAGAAACCAAAATGAACGAGCGTGACAGTCTCCACGATCTCAATAATGTAGATGGCGTGCTGCTGGCCTCTTCTCGACTCAGCGATACCATGATTCGTAAATTCGCCCGGCATCATAAAGTAGTCATGATCAACCGTATGGTACGCGGCCTACCGTCCGTGATTCCTGATTACAGGCCAGGGTTCGAATCGGCGGTAGCACGTCTCATCGCACTTGGTCATACCGGTGTCACGTATCTTACCGGCCCAGAGGCTTCTTGGGCGGAAGGTATGCGTTGGCGCACCCTGTCCGATGTATGCAAGGAAAAGAACATGTCACTGAAGCGCCTTCCCTGCAAGGAGCCGACTTTCGAGGCCGGTCGGAAAGCATTCTCGCAATTCATGCAACAGACGGATTCCACTTCCATCATCGCCTACAACGATCTGCAGGCGATGGGATTTATCGCTGCGGCACAGCAACAACAGATAGACGTGCCTCAACGTTTCTCGATTATAGGCATCGACGACATCGCCGACTGCACCCTGCTCTCTCCGACGCTCAGCAGCATACGCATCGACCGCCGCAAAGAAAGCAAAGCCGCGGTAGCCATGCTATTCGATAACGACAATGCGGATGCCCATACTTCTTTGAAAGTACCTACACAGTTCATAGAACGCAATAGCGTTAGCATTCCCGGCTCGGACCACTAGGACATTTCATCCAGACACGCCCCGTTCGCCATGCATAACCCCAACCATCGATCTGGAACCTGAAGGACATCGTCACGAAGCTTGATCAATGCCGATGCAGCATAGCGCCACCGGCATCCCTACCAGGTAAACGCATGGCGTATGTCAATCGCCGGCAGCCCCCACACTACCGCGCATAACGAAATGGGAGCCAATCATAATCGGCTTCAGGGATCGGCGGAGGTTCCCTCCACGCAATTGGCCGATTAATTCATCCGTAGCGGTTTTTCCGATTAAGGTACGATCTATGCGAACCGTTGATAATGCCGGACTGACGATTGCGCTGATGGGGATGTCATCAATTCCCCCAACAGACACCTTTTCTGGGACTTTGATGCCGCAATCCTTCATAGCGGTCATGAATCCGATGGCCATGATGTCGTTATAGGCGATCACCGCGGAGGTGGGGTGCTGGAAGAACTGGGCCACGCAGGATACCCCGCCGCCGTAAGTGGGAGAAGAACCTGGTATGACATTCAGCGCAATGCCTTTTTTCTTGCAGATGCCGGACAGTGTTTCTCGCCTGACCGCATTCTGCCATGAATCCGCAGGCCCTGATAGATAGGTCAACGATTTATGCCCTAAGGAGCATAATTCTTGGAGGAACTTCTCCAAGCCGCCATAGGTATCCGCGATCACCGATTTGACACCGTGAACCGACCGATTAATCAGCACCAAGGGTTTCGCCTTCGCCATTTTTTGAATATTCGCGTCGGACAGACGCGATGATGCAAGCACGATTCCGTCTACGTATTCTTCGGTCAGCATCAGCATGATGTGTTCGATCGAACTCATCTCCTGAGAATCGATGATCATAATCGAATACCCGTATTCCCTGCAGCGATGCTGAATGCTTTTGACGAATTCCGCGTACACCGGATTGCCGATGTCGTTGATGACCACGGCGATCAATTTACCGGAATCATCATTCGACTGCTGAGCATTCTTGCGCGGGACATATCCGACTTTTTCCGCGGCATCGTATATTCGCTTCAAGGTATCGGCATTAACCCGCTCGGGATGTACGAAAGCGCGCGACGCAGTGGCTATGGATATATGCGCGGCCTGGGATACGTCGCTCAAACTGGCATGGCATCGCGCGGCAGATTCACTGCTCACGGTTTCTCCTTCCCCATTTTTCTAACAGATACCTCACCGATTTGCAATGCATCGAGCCATTCAAAACAAATAAATGCAAAATATCACACCTTTTGAAGCCCAAGTATATATTGAAATCGAATTTGCAAACATGACGCACACCGGCAATGTGGCCAACAACCGCAACGTCACATTATTCGTAAAGGATGAGGTATGCCGCAGACAGAAAAAGAACCTTGCGCCTACTGCGATGGGGGGCGAGCTTTTAGACGCATTCGGCATTGCAATCGCCGAATTGCCAGCTTCGAAGCTCGTGCTGTTTAAGGAACAAAGCCATAGGGGTCGCGTCATCGTCGCTTCGAAGCATCACGTTTCCGAAAGCGTAGATTTGCCCGACGAGGAACGGGCCGCGTTTCTCGATGACGTGAATCACGTGGCAAAGGCATTGCACGAGGCCTTCCATCCTGACAAGATCAACTACGGCGCCTATGGCGATGATGGGCATCATCTGCATTTCCACCTCTGCCCCAAATACCGGAACGGATTCGAGTGGAAGACGGTGTTCGCGATGAATCCCGACCGCGTGTATCTTGACGCATCGCAATATCGGGAATTGGCACAAGCCATTATTCAGCACTTGTAAACAAAGCTATTAGTTCCAGGAGTAATTACTATGACATCCGCACTCAATGAAGATCGCCTGCTCCCCGCAGATCCGAGTCAACGATCCACCGCACGACGACTGTACGAGGCGATTAAGGACCGCCCCATCATCTCTCCGCACGGTCATGTGCCCATCGACTGGTTCGCTCAGGATAAGCATTTCAAGAATCCCACAGACCTGTTTATCACACCGGATCATTATGTGACTCGTATCATGCACGGGCACGGTGTTCCGTTCAGCGATTTGGGAGTGGGACAGAAGCATTTCACCGACGAGCAGTCGCGCAATGCCTTCCGCTTGCTGGGAAAGTACTGGTATGCCTATGCAGGCACGCCAATGCGCTATTGGTTCGAGGATTCGCTATCCAACGTATTCGGTATTGACAAGCCCCTCAATGAGGACACCGCCGACAGCATCTACGATGAGCTCAACGAACTTCTAACATCCGACGACTTCACCACGCGCAAACTCGTCAAGCGTTTCAACATTGGTTTCATCTCCACCACCGATGACCCCACCGACGATTTGGCTCTTCACGACCAGGTTCGCGCCGACAGCACGTTCCCGTCGCGCTTCGCTCCCTGCTTCCGCCCGGACCGTTATCTTGAGGTCGACCGTGTGGACTGGGTTCAGCTGTCCGATGCGCTAGGCGAATCGGCCGGCGTGGACACCTCCACCTATGAGGGGTTTGTAGAAGCCATGCGTCGCCGTCGCCTGTTCTTCAAACAGCATGGCGCGGTCGTCTCGGATCATGGCGTGGATTCTTCACGTGAGGGCGACTGGTCCGGAGACACCACCCGACTGTCGGATGATGGGGCAATCCGCCTGTACGACAAGGCACGTCGCAACGCCCTGACCCCAGACGAGGCACATCGACTGCACGCCCATCTGCTCAACGACCAGGCCAAACTCGCACAGGATGACGGCCTGGTGATGACCATGCATCCCGGCGTGATGCGCAACCACTACCGTAGGCAACTCGTCAATTATGGCCCGGATTGCGGAGCCGACTGCCCGATGCCCGCCGACTGGTCGCATTGGCTTCGCCCTGTGCTCAACGAATACGGGGACAATCCCGATTTCCATCTTGTGGCGTTCACCATGGACGAGACCGCATATTCTCGCGAGCTTGCTCCGATGGCGGCATATTATCCGGCACTGTACATCGGCGCACCCTGGTGGTTCCTGGACGCACCGGAATCGATTCTGCGCTATTACGCGGATGTCGTACCCTATGCAGGATTCTCCAAGCTTTCGGGCTTCATCGACGACACCCGCGCACTCTGCTCCATTCCAGCCCGCCACGACATGAACCGCCGCCTGACCGCACGCTATGTTTCCGGCCTGGTCGCCGACCACAGATTGAGCTACGAGGAAGGCGAACAAATCGTCATCCGTTCCGTGGACGGGCAACCATCAGACGTATTCAAACTCTGAAAACCGCAACACCATCCATCCTCCAAGGAGTTTTCATGACCACCGCACCAGATCCCACATCATTGCCGAGGCTGACCCGCGCAGAGCACGGACGCAGCGCCGCGCCGATCCGCATCATCCACTTGGGCATCGGCAACTTCACCCGCGCCCATCAAGCCTGGTATACGGAACACGCACCGGACGCAGCCCAGTGGGGCATTGCCGGATTCACCGGCCGCTCCCGTCGAATGGTCGACAAACTTGACCCGCAAGGCAACGTCTACACGCTGATCACCTCCGCACCGGAAGGCGATTCGTTCGAAGTCATCTCCTCGATCTCGTCCATGCATGAAGGTGGAGACATGGAGGCGCTGCGCAAGTACTTCGTCGACCCGAACGTCTCCATCGTCACGTCCACAGTCACCGAAGCCGGATACAAAAGAGACGCCCACGGCAATCTCAACGTTCACGACACCGACGTATCAGAAGACCTCGCCAAACTCCGCAACGACGTGAACGCATCCGAACTATCCACCGTACCCGCCCGCATCGTAGCCGGTCTGGAAGCGCGACGCGCAGCAGGCGCCGACGCAATCACCATCCTCCCCTGCGACAATCTCGCAGGCAACGGAGCCGCATTCCGCCGCGTAGTCGAACAAGCCATCGAAGCCGTGGATCCCACCCTGCTGGAATGGACCCGCGACAACGTGGCATGGGCCACATCCATGGTCGACCGCATCACGCCGGCCACCACCGACGCCGAACTACGAACCGTGGCGGAAACCAAAGGATGGTACGACGCAGCCCCCGTACGCACAGAACCCTTCCTCGAATGGGTCATCCAAGGAGACTTCCCCAAGGGACGCCCCGCATGGGATGAAGCCGGAGCCGTCATCACAGATGACGTAGAGCCCTACGAGCAGCGCAAACTCTGGATGCTTAACGGCTCGCATTCCACACTCGCCTACGTCGGACCGCTATTCGGCCACGAATCAGTAGCCGAAGCCATCGCCGATCCCAAACTGCAATCATGGGTGAACGAATGGTGGGATCTTGCCGGATCGTACCTATCCGTGTCCAGCGACGACTATCGAGCCAAACTGCTAGAACGCTTCTCCAACCCACGCATCCACCACCACCTCTTCCAAATCGCCACCGATGGTTCGCAAAAACTACCGGTACGCATCGTCCCCGTCGCCAAGCATGCGCTCGCCGAAGGACGCGAAATTACGGCTCCTGCACGAGCCATCGCCGCATGGATCGTATTCCTGCGCAGGTTCGGCGATACACAGGCCAAAGATGTGAACCTCGATGAGGTGAAGAAGCTTGCCAACAGCGGCGACGTCACTTCGGCGGTGTCCTATTTGGACAAGGATCTTGGTGCCAACACCGTCTTCACCAACAAGGTAAACGAGCTTGTTCATGAGCTGTCTTCGACGACGGCCGCATGATCATACACATAAATAAATAATCAAAAACACAAACTTCCTCGCCGCAGGTGGGGACTATGGCGCGGAACGTGCCGCGCCATAAGAGAAAGGAATACACCATGGCAATCGAAAAAGCTGAAGTCTTCGTGACAAGCCCGGGACGCAACTTCGTCGTCTTTCGCATCACCACCACCGACGGCGTCGTTGGACTTGGTGACGCCACCCTGAACGGACGCGAACTTGTTGCCGCGAAATATCTCGAGACCATTGCACCGAGCCTTATCGGCAAGAACGAGGACAACATCGAAGATATTTGGCAGTACCTGTACAAGGGCGCGTACTGGAAGCGTGGTCCGGTGACCATGGCCGCCATCTCCGCCGTGGATGTGGCTCTGTGGGACATCAAAGCCAAGAAGGCAGGCGTTCCGGTCTATGAGCTGCTGGGCGGAGCCTCCCGTACCGGCATTCTGACGTATGCCCACGCCTCTGGTGTGGACTTCCCGAGCCTGTTCGATTCCATTGACATGTACCGTGATATGGGCTTCAAGGCCACCCGTATCCAGTTCGCGCTGCCTGGCATTCCGTCAACCTATGGTGTTGCCGGCTCGGCCAATGCACAGCAGGGCGCCGGCGAGAAGGGTCTGCGCTACGACTATGAACCTGCACGTCGTACCACGGTGCCTGTCGAGGAGGTCTGGGATGCCCGCACGTACCTCAACACGCTGCCGGGAGTCTTCGAAGAGGTTCGTAACAAGTACGGCAAGGATCTTATCCTGCTGCATGATTCCCACCACCGTCTGAGCCCGATTCAGGCTGCACGCTTCGGCAAGCTGCTTGAACCGTATGACCTGTTCTGGATGGAAGATTCCACCCCGGCCGAGGAGAACCAGGAATTCCTGCGCGTTGTCCGTCAACACACCACCACACCGATCGCCATCGGCGAAATCATCAACTCCTGGACCGATTACATCACCCTGATCAAGGAACAGCTCATCGATTACGTGCGCTCCGCCGTCACCCACACCGGTGGTCTGACCCACATGAAGAAGCTCATGGCCTTCGCCGAGCTGTTCGGCGTCAAGTCCGGCTTCCATGGTCCGACCGATGTCTCTCCGGTCGGCATGGCCGCGAACCTGCATCTTGATCTGGCGATTCCGAACTTCGGCATTCAGGAGTACATGAAGCATTCGGATGAGACCCTTGAGGTGTTCCACACCTCGTACATGTTCAAGGATGGATACCTGCACCCGGGCAACAAGCCTGGCCTGGGCGTCGACTTCGACGAGAAGCTGGCTGCCAAGTATCCGTACCAGCCGGCTCCGCTGCCCGTTGACCGTCTGCTTGACGGCACCATGCACGAGTGGTGATTGAGCCATCGGTTTTCATCGGGCGACCGGAACGTATTCGAGTCTGGTCGCCCTTTCCATTCAAGGAGAATCCATGCTTGATTCCAATGTCAAACCCGTCAGCCTGGTTGTTATGGGCGTAACGGGCACCGGCAAAACGACCTTGGCTGAGGAGCTCGTACGCAAATTGGGGTGGCCGTATGCCGAAGCCGATGATTTCCATCCACAAGCCAATATCGACAAAATGGCCTCCGGCCATCCACTGACAGACGAGGATCGCTGGCCTTGGCTGCGCAGCCTACGCGATTGGATCACCGAGCAGGCAGGCAAAGGGTCCAGCACCATTGTCACCTGCTCCGCATTGAAGCGCGCATATCGTGACATATTGCGCGAAGCCGATGCACAAGTAGTCTTTGTGGAGCTCGATCTTGACAAGGACGATATCGCCGAGCGTATGGAGCAACGCGAGCATTTCATGCCCGTCACGCTTCTGCAATCGCAGCTTGACACCCTTGAGCCTCTTCAGTCCGATGAGCATGGCATACGACTGGTATCCAACCAAACTCCGGAAGTGCTATGCCAAGAAGCATTGCGCCGACTGAAGCTAGCGAAATAGGCTCAATCCATATTCGACGTTCATTAATACCAAAAGCAAAGGGATACAATCCATGACAGCACAAGCCAACATCGGCGTTATCGGTCTCGCTGCAATGGGCAGCAATCTGGCTCGCAACCTTGCCCACCATGGCAATACCGTGGCACTGTTCAATCGTCACTACTCCCGCACGGAAAAGCTGATCGCGGAGCATGGCATCGAAGGCATTTTCGTCCCCGCCAAGACCATGGAGGAATTCGCCGCTTCCCTGCAGCGTCCGCGCACCGCCATCATCATGGTCAAGGCCGGCGCCCCCACCGATGCCGTGATTAAGCAGCTTGAGGAGGTTTTCGAGCCTGGCGATATCATTGTCGATGGCGGAAACTCCTATTTCAAAGACACCATCAAGCGTGAAAAGGAAGTCCGTGCTGCAGGATTCCACTTTGTCGGCTGCGGCGTGTCCGGCGGCGAGGAAGGCGCCTTGAACGGCCCGTCCCTGATGCCAGGAGGCACCGCGGAATCATGGAAGACGCTTGGACCGATTCTGGAATCCATCGCCGCTAAGGTCGATGGCGAGCCTTGCGCCACGCATATCGGTACCGATGGCGCCGGTCATTTCGTCAAAATGGTACACAACGGCATCGAGTACGCCGACATGCAGGTTATCGGCGAAGCCTATGACATTCTGCGCCGTGGCCTAGGGCTCTTCCCCGAAGCAATCGGCGACGTGTTTGCCGATTGGAATAAGGGCGATCTTGATTCCTACCTCATCGAAATCACCGCCGATATCCTTCATGAGAAGGATGAACGTACCGGCAAGCCGCTGGTCGACGTGGTCGTCGACCAGGCAGGTATGAAGGGCACTGGCACATGGACTGTGCAGACTGCGTTGGAGTTCGGCTCGCCCGTTACCGGCATCGGCGAGGCCGTGTTCGCACGCGCACTGTCAAGCCACCCGGAATTGAGGCAGGCAGCACAGGAGAATACGCCTGCTGGTCCTAACAAGGCCATTGCAACGGAAGATCAGGCGGCCTTCATCGAGGATGTGCGTCGTGCACTGCTCGCTTCCAAGATCATCGCCTATTCTCAAGGACTTAATGAGATCGAAGACGGTGCCAAGCAGTACGGCTGGGATATCGACTTGGGAGCCGTTGCCAAGATCTGGCGCGGCGGCTGCATTATCCGAGCGAAATTCCTCAACCGCATCACCGACGCCTACACCAATGGGCACCCGGCTGCCTTGGCACTTGATCCGTATTTCGCCAAGTTCCTTGCCGATGCCCAGGATTCCTGGCGCCGAGTCATCAAGGCCGCCATTGATGCAGGTATTCCGACACCTGTGTTCTCCAGCTCTCTGACCTATTACGATGGCTTGCGTTCGAAGCGTCTGCCAACTGCTTTGACGCAGGCACAGCGCGACTTCTTCGGAGCACACACTTACGGCCGAGTGGATATGCCTGGCGTGTTCCATAAGTTGTGGGCAGAGCCCGGTCGCCCGGAGGAACAGCAGTCCTGATAGGGAGCCGATAGAAACAACAAAGCCGATGCGTTTATGCATCGGCTTTGTTGTTTCTTATTTGCTATTTCCAACATTCCTCATAGGAAAGTCCGGTAAGCCGTTCCACGGTACGCCGAACGGATGCATTAACCTCTGTCTTGTCTCCCCCAGCCCGCAGTCGATCGACCTCATGCAGCACGTCAAAATCGGTCCGCTGATTGATGGCAAGGCACGATGAGACAATCCAGCATACAATCATCGCAACGGTGTAAAAGCCCAGCATGACCGCGGCAATGCCGATCGACGCCTCTCGAGACTGCCGTGGCAGTGAGGAATCGAACCCTACCATGGTAAGGACCAGGCCGACACCAATGGTGACGATTCCCGAGCCGAGCTGGCGGAGGCTTGATTGCACACTGGAAAAAGTAGCCGAACGGTACCTACGCGTAACAATCTGATCGATATCCGGCATGAATACCAATACCGTCCATGGCAAATACCCCACAAGCGCCTTGAACACGAAAAACCATAGCGATGCGGCAACTGCGAGCACCATCCACACAGCACTAGGCAGAGCACCGGTCAACACCCATGCCAAGGCCAGCCATGCCACACCAAGCAGCATGCCCGCAAAAGCGAAGGCATAGAGCCGGCGCACCCCGAACTTCACCACTGCCTTGCCGAACAACGGCATCAGTGGCAACGAAACAACCGTGCAGCCCAGCAACAGCGAGGCAAAAGCAGCGGTTTTGTTCCAGTCGTACAGAACGAAGAACAGGAAGGTCTGCCCGAACACATCGGATGATGTCTGTACTAGGAGAAAGATCACCAGATGCTTGCGGAATTCGCGAATACGCAATGTCGTGGCGTACTCGCGTATCACATGTGCCGCCCGGCGAATCCACCCACGCAGCCCAAGACATGTCTCATGCACCGTACCGTTGGCGTATTCGCCGAAGCCGGCCTGCTCGGGTGTCATCTCCCATGTGGTCTTCCATGTGACCGCTACGGCGCAGGCGAACAGCACCGTCGAGATGATGCCCACCACCATATAGGCGGTTGCCTTGGTCTCGCCAAACATCGACAACGCCCAGCTTCCGGCGAGTGGGATGAATGTGGCTGCGGCTGTGGAAATGAACATTCGCGTGGTCGACAATTTCGTTCGCTGGCTGAAGTCCTTCGTCATCTCGCCGGCCAACGGGTTGTAACAGGCTTGGAATGCCTGAGCCAGCATCACCCACAGCACATACACACACGCATATAGCCACACCGAAGAACCGGGAATCCATAGCAGTATGCCGATAAACAGCGAAGGAGCGATGATCATCAGCATGAAATGACGCCGGCCGAATCTGCGCCCGATGCGGTACCGATACAGATTGTCGTCGAGGACTCCGAACAGCAGTGCGGACACTGCGCTGATTATGGCGCTGGTGCCGATGATTCCCTGCGCGACGCTAATGTTCATTCCGCAAAAACGCGTCCAGAACAAAGCCAGATAGGTGGTCACCAATGCAAGTTGGCCGCCTCCGAAGAAATCACCTGCCCCGAACCCCAATGCCGACCATATCGATATGGTCTTCGGATGCACCCTGCTGGGCTTATCTGGCTTATCTGATTTATCAGACCGGATGGATTGTGATTCTTGCTGATTCCTCGCTGCCATATCTTCTGTCAATCACGTTTATGCTGTTATGAATTATGACAACGTTCCGATGGCATCAACCGACCATGTTGCATGGCTGGCCAGTTGCAGTGTAATCGTATGCCTGCCTTTTGGCAGCCCCTCGACTCTCAACTGCGTCCGTAATGATCCCTCATTGGGCATCGTCGGCATGTTCTCGGCGAATAGTATGCCGTCAACAATCGCATTCACACGCACAGTGCCATCTGATGGCCCGAATACGTCAAGTCCTGTGCCTATGAACGTATGCGTTAGTGAGGATCCCGGATCGTTTGTCGTTGAGATGGAACGCATATAGGTGAACATGCCCTGGCCATTGCGGTGAAGCCAATTGCCGTCGTAGCGGATAATTGGCGAACGTGAGTCGTCCCAACTCACCATATGCATGTCGTCGATAAGCGCTGTGCAGTAGGGGCTGAAACCATCGATGCGTTCAACACGCAAATTGGAGAAACGCACATGATCGAAGCTGCTGCCCAGATTGATACGGCCGGCTGACTGTGGGCGATCATCGATCCAGCTTGTTACCAAGGCCCCGTTGACCCACATGCTGACGCATGCTCCCGATACTTCAAGAGACAACGTGAACCATTGTCCACTTTCACGAGGAAATACCGGTTTGCCTGCACGCAATGCGGATTGCCTAAGGTCCTCGAAATGGCCGCGTCTTTTTTCGTCACCGTACCGCCGTAACAGCCATAGGCCATCCGCGCGCAGCTTGACATCATAGCCGCAGATGTCGGTGGTGAACTTGTCGCCGCCCATCTCGCGGGCGCCCAACAGCACGTATGGTGCACGGCCTGCATAGTCCTCGAATTTCACATCGACCGAGACTCGGTAATTGGTCCAACGCATATCGCCGATTGCGGTGCGCGGGTCGCCTTCAATCCAAGTGTTGCCCGCCTGGGTCGCGCTGATCTGCTGGCGCAGTACATGACCACGTTCATTATCCGGCACGATTTCAAATGCGCCGTTGCTATCGGTGGTGTACCGTGCGCTTGCGCCGGCATCACCGCCACGCGATTGCAGATACTCCTCCGTCGCGAGGTGTTGGGCATGCACGACTTCGACCGGCTCGAACTGCTCATAGGCGAAGTCGTCGGCGTACAGCAGTCCGCGACTTGCGTCAGCATCGAGCACCGCACGGGTTCCTTCCGCAGTTGACGGTATGGCGTATGGCTCGACGTCGGCAAGGGTGGTGGCCGTGACCATCGACCATGGGAGCACGGTGACGGTGAATGTTCCGTTCTCCGCTGCGACGCTTCCCACATGACGGCGCCATGACGCGTCATATGCCTCGCCTGGGCGCGCCGCTATCGTCTGCCAGATTTCAAGCTGCTTTGACGAAGCGGCAAGATTCTTGTCCACGGTGATGCGGTAGCTCTTTTCAAATGCCGAATCGTTGACGATCACCGTGCTGAAATCGCTGCCATCTGGGGCGGCCAGCGTCAGATAACTGGGCTCTCCGTGGCGGGCACCATTAACAGGATTGTTACCGCCGACCCTGCATGCGGACGCATCGGGGATGGCACGCCAGATATGCGGTTCTTCGCCTTCTTCCTCCCATCCCAGTTCGGCGTATTTGGCAAAATGCTCCAGTACCGCGCAGCCTACATCGTAATACAGCCACCCGCTCCACGGGTCTCTGGCCGAGATCAGCTCTTTGGCCGCGTACTCCATATGCTCGTAGCACGCGCCTATGGCCGGCTGGTATATGGCATGGGTTCGCCTGGAGCACACGAACCCCTTGATCAGGGTATTCGCCATTTCCAATGGGCCGTTTTGCCCGCCGATGCCTGTACTCACATATTCGCCGAAGCGCTCATTCCCATTGGCATGATCGAATGCATCGGCACGTTCCGTGGCTTTGAGTCCATCGCCGTTGGTGTTGTTGGGACGATCGGCCGAGTTGGAGAACACCGCCTGGGCTTCAGAGTTCCAAATCTCTTTATCGTATTCGTCGGCAAGACGCGTGAAATTGCCGTTCTGGTCGTCCTCGACGGAATAGTGGTATGCAGCGATATCCATGGCCTTGAGATACTCAGGGGTAGCCAGCACGTCACCGGCAAAAGTTCCTGTACACTCTTCATCAGAAGTGATAACCCTGATTTGGCGGAACAGTCTGCGCTCCTCATCCGAAATCCACCCTCTGTTAACATCATCGGGACCATTGCCTTCAAATCCAACGTCGTCGGTACGCACCTGCTTGGCGAATTCGGCGATCCAATCCATATCCGCGGTACGTTCGTTGACATCGGGATTCACCGAATCGGCCATAATGCCGTATCGGCGATATACCGCCAGAATCGTGTTCTTATACCAGTGGTAGACATCATCGTTGGTATGCACCCATGTAGGGGCGGACCAGCGCAATATGCTCAGATGAATGCCAGGGTTGTACAGACTTGCATCGGCGGCAAGCTGGAAGCCCGGCTCACGCGCTACAACCGGATATTCATCATGTGTCCGCATGGTCGCTGGATCGGGCCCTGTGGAGTTGTTGCGGTCATTGCCCATTTCGACCTTGACGGTATTCATCATCGGACGTCGACCGCCGAACAGTGTCTCGATCAATTTCCAGTACACTTTGGGATGATCCGCTTTGTAATCCATAAGAAGACTTGACGTGGCGTTGCCCGACAGCACGCCGAATCCCTTATAGGTAAGGCCATGAACGCTCTTGGCGGCATTATGCACGGCCTCCTGCGTCAGGTGGATATCAACAGAGTGATCGGCGTTGAATTCGTTATTGCTCATAATATTGCCTCGTTGCAATCGTTGGTGAAATATGATGTTGGGGAGCGTCAGGAGATGTAATCCTTGGTGCCTCTGAACCAAGAACTCTTCGACGCGGCGCTGTTACGCGTCGCATGGTACATGTCGATAATGCGCTTGTCGCCGCTCTCCATTGCCATGGACGAGAACAACACACTTGCCTGCCAATTAGCACAAGCCCATACCACGTAGGCGGCGATGCCAGAGGCGAATACCAGCACGGGAATAGTCCATGTGAACAGCGCCCACGCATAACCGCCCAGCGCAACCAAAGTGAGCAACAGCACAGGGATACGGCGCACGGATAGGAGGAAACCGTTCTTCAGTAGCTGCACATACTTGGCCTTAGGGTATTCTACAGCCAGCACGAGTGAAACCATCATGGACTGCAATGCCATCAATATGCAGATCACCAGCATCGGGACGACAAACCCTCCCCCGCTCAGCTGCAGAACGATGAGTATGTCGTATCCGAAGCAGAACACCAGGAACCAGTAAAACACTCCGATGCCCAGACTCCGTTTGAAAAGACGTGCATAAGCTTTGAAATAAGACTTGATAAACAGCACCGAAGCATCCGGATATACGTATGGCGCCGCAATCCATTCCGGAGGGAAATCAGGATCAGATTCATTGTCCAGCCATACCTGGGTACGCATGGAAGCATTCATGGACAGCAATGTGGGCTGATCGCGGAATATCGCGAACAGCGCCGCCATCCCTGGCATGCTGAGGGCCGCGGCCACAATGTACAGCGCCCAATAGTCGAAGTTGTTGACGGCGAATGCGACCACTACCAAAGGCAGAGCACCGACAATCAAACATAAGCTCGCCTCGATGATTACTATCACGGTATTCACTATTGTCGAATATGTGCGATTAAAATTTTCTGATTTCATATCGGACTCCATTCCTCTGGTCATTGCATATAGCCGCCACACCAACCGTGAGCGCTAAATAGATTTCACCATGTAATACAGCAGGGCAGGAGCCACAGTTATGCAGTGGCTCCTGCCCTTTCTGCGATTCACCAAGCTATCAGCCCTTCATACCGGACGTTGCGATACCCTCGATGAACTGCTTCTGCCCGATGAGGAAGACGATCAGAATCGGGATGACCGACATGACCGAACCTGTCATGATCATGGCGTAGTTCGCGGAGTTCTGCGAGATGAAGGTCTTCAAACCAAGCTGAATGGTCCACAGTTCCGGAGAACGCAAGTACATCAACGGACCCATGAAGTCGTTCCATGTATTGGTGAAGGTGATGATACCCAATGCCGCAATCGACGGACCCGACAACGGCAGCATGATTCTCAAGTAAATGCCGAATTCGGACAAACCGTCGAGGCGAGCTGCTTCGGACAACTCTTCAGGAATCGTGTCGTAGAACTGCTTCATCATGAACACGCCGAAAGCACCGAAGGCCTGCAATAGGATGATGGACCAACGTGTATCGGTCAGATGCACTGCGGAGAGCATCTTGTACTGCGGAATCATGTAGGCCTGCCACGGCACTGCCATGGTGGCGATGTAGATGAGGAACAGCACATTGCGACCGCGAAAGCGAATCTTCGAGAAGCCATATGCCGCGAACGAACCGGTGAACACCTGCAGGAAGGTCACGCAAATCGCGAAGAACACGGTGTTGCCCAACCATGTCAGCATGTTGGAATCGGTCCAGATCTTGATGTAGTTATCCCAATGCCAGACGCTGGGGAACCACTTCACCGGGACCAGGAACACCTCATTGTTCGGCTTAAGCGATGCCAGCACCATCCAGACGAACGGCAGCAGCACAAACGCCGCGACGCCGATCATCAGCACATAGCCGAGAACAATACCCGCGATCTTCAGCGGCGGCATCTTCTTCTTGTTCCACGGAATTTCCGCAGCAGTGGGAACGGGAGCAACAACTTGGGAACTCATCTTACTTCTCCTTCTTGTTGTTGTACCAGAACTGGATCAGGGTCACGACCATGCACAGCGCGAACAGCACCAGGGAGACCGTGCTCGCATAACCGAAATCACCACGATCGAAGGCGACACGGTAGACGTACTGCGCAAGCACCAGCGTGGAGGTTCCAGGACCGCCGTTGGTCATCACCAAGGTCAGGTCGAGGATCTTGAACGAGCCGATGGTCAACGTCACCAGCACGAAGAACAGCGTAGGACGCATGCACGGCACCGTGACCTTCCAGAAACGCTGCCACGCATTCGCACCGTCAAGGCTCGCCGCCTCATACAGCTCGGCAGGGATCGTCTGCAGACCGGCGAGCAGCAGAATCATGAAGTAGCCCGCCTCACGCCAAGTCGCCACGATGATCACTGCGACCATGGCCCAATGCGTCGATCCGAGCCAGCCGGGGGTATGGCTGGTGAACAGTCCGAGGAACTGGTTGATGACACCGGACTTGGCGTCGAACAGCATGTTCCACACCTGGGCTACAGCCACGATGGAGGTGATATAGGGGAAGAAAGCAACCGTACGGAAGAAGGCGCGTCCCTTGAGCTTGGAATTAAGCAGAATCGCTAGTCCGAAGGCGATAGCGACCGTCAGCGGGATATGCACCACCGCGTAGACAATCGTATTGACGAATGCATCCTTGAACACACTGTCATGCAGCAGTCGCTTCCAGTTCGTCAATCCGTTGAAGACCGGGTCGCCGAATGCGCTCCACTTGGTGTTGGCGATGTAGAACAGCGCCAGCACAGGAATCAGCGTCAAGATAATGAAGCCGATGAAATTGGGGGCTATGAATCCAATGCCATGGATGAAATTACGACGGGAAATGGTCTTTTCGGCCAACTCACCTTTGGTGACCGGCTTGCCTGCCTTGCCTGATGCGTTCGTAGGTGCATCGAGTGATACCGACTGCGACATAACCTTCCTCTCCTTTTTACAAGGAAAACAACATGTATATATAGTGGGAGCGCCCTAGCCGCATGTGTCACACCCACTTATCGTGGGAGCAATAACGTTGCGGTGCACAACATGCAGGGAATCTAGGACGCTCCTTTCATCACCAGTAATCGATACGGCAATGATTACTCGGTGATCGCTCCTTGATCGATGGCGTTCTGCTTAGCGTCGGCCAATGCCTGGTCAACGGACTTGGTCTTGGTCATGATCGAGGAGTGTGCATCATCAAGCAGCGAGCCGATGGTGTCTCCACCCTCACCGACCGGGTTCTCAGGCTTGGTTTCATTATCCTGCCAGGCCTTCTTGGACAGGTCATCGACGGCCATGCCGTCCACGGAGAAGAAGGTGTTCTTCACTGCGTCGGAAAGATAGGCCGGAGTGATGGCCACGGCGGCGAGCACCTTAGCGCCCTCTTCGCCAGAGCAGAACTTCACGAATTCCTTGGCTGCAGCAAGCTTCTGTCCGGTAGCCTTGGAAGAGACCGCGAAACCGGTCGGGTCGCCGAAGGTAACGGCCTTGTCGGACTTCTTGGCATCCGGGTTCTGCGGAATAGGAGCCATGCCCCACTCGAACTTGTCGGCGTCACCGCTCTTCTGATCGTTGACGATGTCCAGCGCATACCAAGTACCCATCGGTACCATCGCGGCCTTTTCGGTGCCGAACTGAGCCTGATACTGCACGGAAGTGGTCTTGGAGGTGTTCCAGTCAATGGTCAGGCCCTTATTCTGCCACTGCAGTGCGCGCTTGTAGTAGGACTTCATATAGTTGAAGTTGCCCTTGAAGAACGTCTTGTCAGGCTGGTATCCGGTCTGTGCCAGAGCAAAGGACTGGACCACCGAACGCCAGTTGTGCTGGTACATCGGGTAGACCGCGTTGGCGTCGTAGCCCGCGGCCGGCAGTTTCTTCTTGAGCTCCTCGGCGACCTTGGTGTAATCGTCCCAGGTCCAGGTGCCGTCAGGCAGGTCCACGCCCGCCTTCTCGAACATCGTCTTGTTGTAGAAGAGCACCCAGGAGTCCTGGCGGTATGGCAGAGCGTAGTACTTGCCGTCAAGGTCATAGCTGGAAATATCGATGTTCTTGTCGCTCTTATAGGTCTTGGCGATGTCAGCGAGATCAGCCAGGCCACCGGACTGCGCATACGTGTAGTACTTCTGCAGGTTCTTGATAGGGAATACATCTGGTTGGGAACCGGCGGAGATATCGCCGGTCATCTGCTTGTCGTAGTCGTCGGCCGAGTATTCCTTGACCTTGACGGTGATGTTCGGGTGCTTCTTCTCGAATGCCTTAGCAAGGTAAGAGAATTCCGGACGAGAATCAAGAGACCAGCCTGCCAGCGTGATTTCCGTCTTGGCGTTTTCATCCAGCGCCTCACTTGAGCTGGAATCGTTGCTGCCACTACCGCAACCGGCAAGCAGCGTGCCGATCACAGAAGCCATAGCAATTACTTTCATGCCACGTGTCAACTTCATTGATGTGCCTTTCTCTCAGCATCATTGTCCAATAGTCCATACATCACTGTATGTATCTATGTGATTGTTAAATATATTGTTCGTTTCTGATCAATAAGGCTATTTGCCATTATTTGCATTTGCGCAATTATCTTTTATGAGCGAAATCGTGCAAAAGAAATACGGGACCCGGACGAAACCAAGTCCCACATAAGAGCAACCTTCCAGAATTCCAAGCCGTTAGAACAGCGTCTCATCATGGTCATCAGCCGGATGAGGGGTATAGGTGATCTTGAATTCATCATCCTCAGGAACAGTTGAGACATTCATCTCTCGATCAGACTTATGGAAGGTAACTGTTCCATATGCCGGCACAACGACTTTCTGCCAGCGCGCCCCCTCACCGTTAATGGTGATGGCCGCTTCGACATCCGTGCCGCCAGGATTGTACACGATCACGCTCAGGTCGCCGCGTTTGTTCTCGAATGCCACCGATCCTAGACCGCCATTGCGACCATCCGGCGTGTAATTGGACGAGCCAATACGCCGTGAACCGACCGGCACATCCTGTCCATAATTGCGCAGCATGAAGTACTCGAGGTTTCGTTTGACCTTGCCGGTGCTCGAGTCGATGGTGATGACTCCACGACGCCCGGACGTGCCTGCATAGCTCGGGAATCCCTGCTCGTCAAGTGCTATGTTCCACAGGTTGATCAGCCCCACGCCATTACGAACCAGCCAATTGCCGATTTCGCCGAACATCACATGGCTGGCCTCGTCGACAGTTTCATCAAGCATGCATCGACGTTCCGTCATCGCACTCTTCCACTGGGGGAATTGGCGTGTTCCATTATGCACCCAAGTTGGAAGACCGGAATATGTATGGAAGGCCGCTCCCGCAAAGCACTGTGCCTGTGCCGGCGTCATGTATTCGCTGACCGGGCGCTGCCAGAAGCGCAATGAGTCGTCTCCGAAATAGATTTCAACATCAGGGAAGGCCCTGTCAAGCGCGGGACGCAGGTATTCGCTTCCCCACTTAGTCAACTCCTCCGGAGTCCAGACGGTAATCGGCCAGGGGCAGCCGTTGGACGGCTCGTTTTGCATCGTCACAGAAGTGATGTGAATCCCGAGCTTGGCGTACGCCTCGATGAATTTGACGAAATACTGGGCATACACATAGTCAATGGTGTCTTGGTAACGATAGCCATTGCCGACGTATTCTCCAATGCGCAAGCGCCCCGAACCGTCGATGCGGTTGAATGTCTTCATCCAGGCCGGAGCACTCCATGGGGAGGCCATAATCTTGACGGCCGGATTAATCGATACGATTTCCTGAAGCACCGGCACAACATTCTTCATGTCTCGGGTAGCATCCGGAGCCCCTGGCTCCCCTGTTCCTATGGAGAAGTGTTCCAAAGCGGCGTCAGCGGCAACACCATCCGGCAAATCGTCATAGGTGTAGTATTTCTGGCTGGAGAAGTCGCATGCGCCTATCGACATACGCACGGAGGAGAAGCCACCTTGCTCGGGGTCGAACATCTCCGTAAGAATCGCGTGACGCTGTTCGCTAGTCATTGAGTTCATGAACAGCGATGCCGAGGAATCCGTAATAGCCGCTCCGGCGCCTTCCCACATCTGGTATTCCTGTGTGGGGTCAACGACGATCTTGACGGCGTCCCCTGGGGTCGAAACGATGTGCGGAACATCGATCGGGGTGCGGCGATCCTTCAGATCACCGCTGGTACGGGTCCAATACTCATATCGATAAGAGTTGACGGGCTGAGCCATGATTTTCCTTTCTACGATCCGCTCCGACTGCCGCAATGCAGCCAGAGCGATACATATACCAAACTATTCGCGATTATTCGCCGTATTCCTGCAGAACGACGTCAGCATCGCCTACATGCAGTACGTTGTCTTGCAGACGGACTTCGGGGATGGTGATAGTGCCGTCCGAGCTGATTGATTCGCCTTCGGCGTCGCCGAGGTATAGCGACACGAAGGTATAGATACCGAGGTCGATTACACGGGTCTGCAACGGAATACGCGTCTTGGGATACAGCAGGTTGACGTTCGGCTCAGGAACCGAAAGCTCCACATCGAACCCCTGCGCACCGACCAGACCGATTATTCCTTCCTGAGTGCGGTAGAAGACCGCGTTATCGATTCCGGCGGCGATTTCCTGCCCACCATCCGGCAGGGAGAAACCACCTTCAGCCAGATGCAGGCGACGCGCGGTGTCGATTCTGTGGACACGCACATGCCATGGCATATGCGGCACCACGAAATTCGTAATGGTCACATCGTCGAACGGCTTCCATTCGCTGTACACGTAGTCGTCGTGGATGGCCCAGTCGGCATAGCCGTAGGCGGTCTGCCAGTAGTGCTCGCTTTCGGATATGGCAAGTGTGCTGTCGTAGGCACCCTGTTTGAGCAGTACCGCCGCTTTGGGCACCGAAAAACCGAAAGTGGTGGAATACACGTATTTCTCATATTTGGCGTTGGCATGGGCGTGCTCATGGCTGTGCTGCCCCGCAGTAAATGCCTGCACTTCTCGTCCGGTGCTGCTGTGCGCCACCAACATACGCGGTTCCGGCTGCTTCTTCAGCGGCGCGAAGGCGATTTGCTCGGATTCTCGCACTATCCAGAAGGGATCATCGTCATCGATGCACAGGAAAATGAACGTCTTGAGCGCCCAATACGCGGACGCCGGCCCGTTGTAGCCTTCGGCCATGTTCATGTTGGGGTAGGCGTATCCGATAGGAATTAGGCCATCCGACTGGAAGATGTTCTGGGAGAACCACCAACGCAGATTACTCAGCAGCAGATGCTTGAAATCGGCGATGCTGTAGTGTTCAGGAGGCTCTACGCCGGCAAACGAGGCTGCGGCCCAAAACGCGGCCTGCGCAAAGCGGTAGTCGAGGCTTCGCCCGTAAGGCAAGCATTCGCCGGTGGTTGCGAACCAATTCGCATAGCTAGGCACGAATTCGGACGCCCGCTTTTTGAGCAGCTGTTCCTGCGGACCGTTCCTTTTGGTCAGACCGACCAGTACCAGGGTGAAGAATTGGTAGGCGAAGGGGATGTAGTTGTCGATCTGGTTTTCATAGCCGTCATATGACCATCCGTGCCCGAGGTAATGGGAATTCGTGATATCGAAATCGTCCTGGACGAGCTTGGCGTATTCCGGATGACCGGTGTCGACGAACCAGCTGTTGACGAGCGTGCGGAAGAGCAGCCAGTTGGTCTTGGGAAGCACTTTATGGTTAACCTGATCCATCCAGCGCAGAATATTCTGCTGCTGCTCATCGGTGATATGATCCCAGAATTCCGTCTTGGTCTCATAGAGAAAGGCGGAGATGGCTCCCATTTCCACAAAGATCTGATCATAATCAGTCAAATCCCCACCCCAGTAATCAGGGTGGGAGGGATCAGTGCAATTGACCAGGCTTTCGGTCGTCCACTGCCACCACTGGCCGAAACGACGAATATTGCTTCTGTTGTGGAACAGCGGCCCCAGACCCCATAGCAAGCGGGCAAACCCTTCTATGGACGTACGATCCTGACTGTATACGGCACCGCTGTCGCTCATGCGGAAGCGACCATACCGCCCACCCCTCATCGCCAGCTGCACCGCAGGAGTCAGCAGTTCCACCAAGGCATGCTCGCACTGAGCCTTGGTCCTCAATGGATTACGGGCCACCTGCGCATTAAACGGTTCGATATGCTCTTCATATGGATTGGCGATCATGTATATTCTCCTTCGAACAATCAAACAGCCATACCACGTTATGCAGCACCATCACGTACTGACCATTAATGATTATATATGATTATAAATGATTGTTTCTTTTGGGCATGTTGCTCTACAGCATCGCAATATCCACTCCGCATAGGTTCAGCCATCTAGTGCTTGCAGCAAGCGACGCGCCTCATACGGACCTCATTTCAATCACATCGCCTTGCTCATTCTCAATCCGCGCAACCATTCCGGACGGCATGTCAAGATCGACCGATACATGCCCTTCCTCGCGAACACAGCACACGCGAATGCTGCCACTAGGAGTTGGAACGACTCCCCTTGCTTCATGTGCATCACCCAATTGAGGACGCACCCGGAACACGGCATACCCCGGTTCAATCGGCTGTACTCCAAGCATCCCCCACTCCAGCAGATATGCAGGAGACGCCGACCAAGGATGGGAATACGTGGTATTTCCCTTAATGGACACATCCCATCCCTCCATAGTCGAGCCGCAGCCGGTAGACACCATGTGATGCCACGAATGCAGGTTCCTCGGATCGTCATCGGCCATCATACGATTCGCCAAAGCACCGAAACCGTTCCTATACAAGCCCTCAAGCAACACAGCAGCTACATACGGACTGCAGCACATGCCCTTATTACGAATATAATCGGCGACCATTGCCCGACGATCTTTAGGGACGTCCACGAATGCCAACGCAAATGCATTCGCATGAAGAGAACCATGCTGCAACTGATCCCCCTGCGCGTTCAAACCGTCCCTATAGCACTGCGCATGATCATCCCACAATCGCGCATTAATCGCCGATTCCAATGCCGAAGCGCGCCCAGCATACCGCACAGCATCAGCAGCATCGCTAACCACACGCGCCATATCAGCCATGGCCCGGTAGGCCGCACAAGACAACGCATTGATTACCGTATTCACTGGGCCGAATACGAAGCCATCACGCTCAGCCGGAGGCCAATCAACCAAATCACCATCCATATGGCCGGCCTCCCCCGGCTCCTTGACAATCAAACCACTCGATTCATCGACATACCGTTCCGGGAGGAATGCGCGCAACGCTTGATATTGCCTACGAATCTGCAACTCATCATTACTGACCATCCAAGAATCATGCACGGCCAGAATCAAATACAACGGCCATTCGGTAGGCCACGTACGATTCGCGATCAGCCAATCAACACTGTACCGTCCAAGCCGAATCGCATCAGCCCCGCAGTCCAGTGCCAAATGCGAGCGCTGCTGCAACCATGCATCGGCTTCGTAAGGTGCACGCTCACGGGTCCACGAATCCGCGTAAATCGGACCATTCAGCGCTTTGATGCTATTACGGCAAAAACGCCAGACCTCATTCAAGGTCTTATCGCTGCATACAAAACCCGCAGCATCGTCATCGAACGGATACTCAATAGCCGCGGCCCTCACCGACGAGGCAGCGGCGCAAACCGCATCTTGCGAGGCCTGAGTCTGAGCAGGGATAATCTGCACATAACGGAATACCCGCATACCCCAAGTCTCCACTGCTGGAGTCTGCGGGGTGATATGCCAGCTGTCCTGATAGGTATTAAATGTGCTCAAGCGGTAACGGACATTACCATTGTCATCCAGCACCTCGCCATAGCGGATACGCACATCAATATTTTCCAAGATGTGAAGCGATTCGACATCCAAGGAGATTCCGCCCACGCAAGTGCGCCCAAAGTCAAGAATCAGCGTTCCTCGATCATCGATTCTTGTAGCGACGGGGTCAAGGTAATGCACTCCGACGTTCGCAGTCGGCGTTAGCCGCAGGTCATCGAATTGCTCGCATGGCACAGCCTTGGGCCAGGAGCTGTCGTCGAAGCCCGGCTCGCTGAAACCGAATGGGTACCATTGCGTCTGCATATCCTCAGCCGGCGCTTCGAAATATTGCGTTCCTATCGAATCGGCATTCGGATAGGCACGATTGCCGACGATACCCTTCCAGTTGGACCCGGTTCCATATGTCATGTGGCACCCATCGGCAAGTACGATTTCCATATAGGCCCAGAATCGGCGTTCCCGCATCGTCCAGGCCAGTACGCCCATCGCATTCGGCCCGGCCTGCAGCAATCCGGTTACGTCGAATGTGTTGACGCGCGATTCATTCTCTACCGGAAACACCGGTCCCAGGCCGACGAAGTAACCGTTCACCCACATGCGATACACGAATTGTCTGGAGGGTTTAGTCGAGGAAGCCGTCGCATAGAGCGTCGCTTTGCGCACCGGCGTGCTCGGCAATGTGAATTCATGCCGCAGAAAAGCCCATCCTCGGCCATTGTCCGGGGACTGAATGATGCTCGGCTGTCGAAAATAGCTATCGCCCGACGACTCGTTGCCGTTGTTATTATCGGGATAATCCGCAGCTGCTTTCATATCATCATCGCCCGCTGACGATGGGTCGACCCATATCGTCTGCGCATTGCTCCATTCAAGGCCCTTATACAGCAGTTCACTATCATCGAGCATCTCTATTCCTCCCTTGGAATCGGCACTCGTTATGGAATCAAGCGTACCTTATCAGTATCAATCATCTTTGATTAAAAAATATCAGAATCAATCGACTATAGACTTCGTATAATATACGTATCAGACAAGGCAAGGAAGACTGGGGCACACCATCATGGCACTGAACGCAGAGCAACGAGACTATCTACCCGACGAACGCCGCAACATGATCCTCAATCTGCTGACACAGCACGAAGTGGTCACGGTCACGCAGCTTGCCACCTCATTGGAAACCACGGAAATCACCGTACGCAGGGATCTTAACGCACTAGCCAGAGCCGGCCTGCTCAAACGTATCCGCGGTGGCGCAATGTCCATTGGCACCATCAAGGAGCCCGCCCCGGCCGGCAACGCCGCAATTCCCGAACCCGACACGCCGGAAAACACCAGCATCGGTGTCATGGTGCCCGAACCAAGCTTCTTCTGGCCGGGAATCGTGAACCATATGAAGCATATCGCAGCCGAATCGGGCATATCGTTGACTATCCGCACCTGCTCCTACGACGAGAACATGCACGAGGAACGCATATTGCAAGAGCTTGCCGACGCCCCTAGAGTCTGCGGCATTATTGCCGCTCCGAACTCCCACCCCCATTTAGGGCAACATGCATGGCAGTGGATCGAAACGACAACGATTCCCACGGTGGTTCTGGAACGTGAGCAGCCGCTGCTCACGACACGTTACGTGGATTCCGTACAGACCGACCATCGCCGCGGCGTATGTAAAGCGGTATCCCATTTTCTTGCGCATGGACATACACACATCGGCGCAACCTTCAGTCAAACTCCCACATCAGCCATCATTCAGCGAAGCTGGCAGGATATTGTCGAACAAACACCGCGGATCGAATGCCCGTTTGTCTTGACTGGCATGATGCCCTATGACACCGCTGGCGTAAAGACCATCGTCGAGACCATCATCCGATCCGATATCACCGCACTACTGGTGCACTCGGATTATCTTGCCATCGCCATAGCTCAAGCCCTTGAAAATCAGGGGAAACGCATACCTGACGACATATCGCTGATTTCTATAGATGGCTTCGCCACACCAAGCTCGCGCCCTCTGACGGTACTGCGTTCCGATGAAGAGGAATTGGCAGCCTGTGCCATACATACACTACTAAGCCGTATTCAATCACCCGATCAGCCGGTACATCGCATGTATCTGGATCCGACGCTCATCGATCGAGGATCCGTGGTACAGCGATAAATCATCTCCGACCCGCCGATGGTCAGCACCATCCCAGCGTCGGTAGTTTGATGGGGTTTAAATTACCGAGGGCAAGAGATCCATCACCATTCATGCCGCTGATAAGCGATACGCGTGGTGTCGGACGGCCTGTCAAGCAACTGAATCAAGCCGCAACGCGCGAAACCATTCGATTCGAGCACGTGCTGCATGGCCTTGTTATTGGGGTGGGTGTCGGCGCGCACGTTGCCGTAGTGCTTCAGGGCCCACCTGATGCAGTCGCGGGCCGCGTGGCGCACCAGACCGGATGCGGCGATGCGGTGGATGGTCACATAGGTGTCGTTGTCCAGCCAGGCGCCGTCGATTTTGGCGTAGGTCGGATCCTTGCCCGGGCACAGGGCGAACTGGGCCAGAATGCGTTCGTGGCCATTGCAGGTGTCGACCAGCAGCATCGTACGCTGGTTGGCGATGTCGTCCTCAATCACCGATTCACGCGGAAATTCGTTGCCCCACTGGGTGGGGTTGCCGTTGGCGGCCATCAGCGCGCGTGCGCGTGCGTAGATTTTTTGCATCTGCGGCAGATCGCGCATGGTGGCGTGGCGGAAACGGCGGCCTGTCGCCTTGTTTGCAGCGTTCGACTGAGTCACTTCTCACCTCTCCGACATGCCGGGTTGCCGGCACGGTGACCGGCGACTAACTGACGGCCAACCTACCATGCCGTAGGCACAAGAAATCCCCTCCGCGTTGCATGACGGACACTAATAAACAATGACTCCCGTCCGCAGGAGCCGGACAGTCCAGCCGAGTTGAGGACAGCCATCCTCAGTCGGCTTCGCCCCCGGCTCCCGCCAGCGGGAGCCGAATCAGAATTGAATCGAATCAGACGAATCAGACGACCTTGCGCTCGAACGGGTCGGAGCTGATGCCTTCCTCAAGGATCTGCTTGGCCCATTCCTTGGCGGTGAACAGGCTGTGGTCGCGATAGTTGCCGCAGCTCTTCTCGGTGGTGGCGGGAACATCATCCCACGTGGCCTTGTAGGCGATGAATTCCAGCGATTCCTTGAGCGCCTTGGCCACATCCTCAGTGGAGTGCGTGCCCCAGGTCAGCAGGTGAAAGCCGGTGCGGCAGCCGAACGGCGAGCAGTCGATGTAGCCCGGGATACGTTCGCGCAGCAGCACGGCGATGGTGTGCTCGATGGTGTGCAGGCCGCCGGTGGGAATCGCCTGCTTGTTCGGCTGGGTCAGACGAAGATCATAGTTGGAAATCACGTCGCCGTGAGGACCCGTTTCCGTGTCAATGTAACGCACGTACGGCGCCTTGACCTTGGTGTGATCCAGCTGGAATGATTCAACGACGGGCTTCTCAGCCTTTTCCTCTGCCATGCTCGGCTTCCTTTCTACACATTTGCATGTTCACATGCTGTATCGCTTAGCAAGCGTAGTCGCGCCTACACGGGAATACACGGAAATACCCCATGATTCGCTATAGGCAATGGTTATTGCGCATTCCCGGCGTTAAACGAGGCGACGGCTTCCATAAAGCGCTTGCCGTAAAGGTCGAGCTTGTGCTGGCCCACACCGTTGACAGCCAAAAACTGCGCATTGGTAATCGGCTTGATACGGGCCATGTCTCGCAATGTCTTGTCGGAAAAGACGATGTACGGCGGTTTGCCGATTTCCTGGGCGATGGTGCGACGCAGTTCGCGCAGCTTCTGGAACAGCGATTCCTCGTCATCGTCCGGGATATACGAGCCCAGCGCATCGCCGGGAACATTGGCGGAATCGGCAGTATCAGCCACTCCCCCGCTCCGACCGGAACCGGCCGCCGCCGACTTGCGTTCCACCCGTTTGATCTCATAGTGGAAGTCGGGAGCGGCGGTTTCGGCCGCCCGCGCACCGAACATGACGATTGGCATACGCCCTTCGGCGATTGACAGGTACCCGTCCGTGGCCATCTGGCTCAACACGTCGCGCACGCGAGCCTCGTTCACGTCCTTGAGCATGCCGAAGGTGGGCATCCGCTCCGGGTTCAGCCATGCCAGATCCTGTGCCCGCGAACCGCGCAGGATCTTGACGATCTTGCCGGAACCGACGCGCTGCCCCACGTCATGCACGCAACGGCTGATCGCCTGCGCCACGCGGGTCACGTCGATGGTCTCGAACGTGCTTTCGCAGTTCGAGCAGGCACCGCATCTGCCGGACTGCGAAGAGTCCGCCGCAATGTCTTCACCCGCCGCGGAACCAGCATTCGGCGACAATTCCTGACCGAAATACCGGGTCATATACCGGTGCAGGCAGTCGGTGGTGCGGCAGTAGCCGACCATACCGTCCAGCAGCCGGCGCTTGGACTGGCGAACGATCTCCTGCTCTTCGGGAGTCAATCGCTCGTTCTCATAATCGTTATCCAGCAACCGACGCCGGGTGACGATGTCTGACTCATTCCACAGCAGCGTGCATCGGCTGGGCTCGCCGTCACGGCCCGCGCGGCCGGCCTCCTGATAGTAGGCTTCAATGGATTCGGGTAGATTGTGGTGGATGACGTAACGCACGTTGGACTTATCGATGCCCATGCCGAAGGCGTTGGTGGCTACGACCACCGGCACCTTGTCGGTGATGAAGTCGCGCTGGGCCACCTCACGCGCGTCCGGCGACATGCCGCCATGGTAGGCGACGGCCGGATGCCCCATCTGGTTCAGCGTGTCGGCGAGCGCTTCGGTGGTCTTGCGGGTGGCGCAGTAGACGATGCCGGATTCGTCCGGATGGTCGGCCACATACCGCGCCACCCATGCGGCCTTGTATTTGGTCTCCAGTTTGACCACATCAAAATACAGGTTCGGCCGGTCGAATCCGGTGACGGTGACGGCCGGATTCCGCAATCCCAGCAATCCCACGATGTCGCGGCGCACGCGCTCGGTGGCGGTGGCGGTGAATGCGCCGACCGGCGGGCGCTTGGGCAGGCCGACAATGAAGTCGCCAATACCAAGGTATGACGAACGGAAATCCTGCCCCCATTGGGAGACGCAGTGTGCCTCGTCCACGGCAATCAGGGAGATTGGCGTGCGGGCGGCGAAGTCGCGGAATCGGCCGGTTTCCAATCGTTCCGGAGCCACGTACAGCAGTTTGAGCTGACCCGCCGCAGCCTGGGCGAACACCACGGCCTGCTCATCCGGGGTTTGGGTGGTGTTGACGAATGCGGCCGGCAAGCCCAGATCATTCAGGGCATCGACCTGATCACGCATGAGGGAGATCAGCGGCGAGATCACGATGGTAACACCGGGCATCAGCGCGGCGGGAATCTGGTAGCACACGGATTTGCCGGCACCGGTGGGCATAACGCCCAGTACGTCCCGGCCATCCAGCAAAGCATCGACGATGCCTTGCTGGCCTGGCCGGAACGAATCGTAACCGAAGTATTGCTTGAGCGCCCCCAGCGCCGCCTCATGTGCCGTCATGCTTCCCAACCATACCGCATTGCCGCGGTCACAAGTCATGTATGCCTGTTCAATTATCCGTAAATCGATTTCAAGGGGCGGATTGGACGTTTCGGGGACATCTACTTCCGTTTCAAGGGGCTGGTCATCAGCTAAACCACATATACAAATGACATTATCCCAACGCCATTCCGCCGTTTTCACGCCTTGTCTACTTGGGCAACAGCCCCTTGAAACGGAAGTAGATGTCCGGGATAGCGCAAATCCGCCCCTTGAAACGGAGAATCACCGAAGTTACGTTCCGAGGACGGCTCGCAGCGTCTCCGTCACAGACGGTCGAGAGCCTGCTTGAGGTCGGCGATGAGGTCATCGGCGTTTTCGATGCCGACCGAGATACGCACCAGGTTGGCGGGCACCTGCAAGGTGGTGCCGGCCACGGAGGCGTGGGTCATAGCGGCGGGCACCTCGATCAGGCTTTCCACGCCGCCGAGCGATTCGGCCAGCGTGAAGATCTCGGTGTAGTCCACGAACTTCTTGGCAGCCTCGGCACCGCCGGCAAGCTGCACGGAGAGCACGCCGCCGAAGCCGCCATGCATCTGACGAACCGCGATATCGTGGCCCGGGTGGGATTCGAGGCCCGGATACCAGACGCGCTCAATCACGTCAGCAGGCTGGGATTCCAGCCATTCCGCCACTTTCAGGGCGTTGGCGCTGTGACGCTTGACGCGCAAATCCAGAGTCTTCAGGCCGCGAATGTCAAGGAACGAATCGAACGGGGAAGGCACGGCACCGGCTGCGTTCTGCAGGAAGGCCACCTGCTCACGGGTTTCCTCATCGTTGAGCACCACGGCACCGCCGACCACATCGGAGTGGCCGCCGATGTACTTGGTGGTGGAGTAGACCACCACATCGGCACCATCATCGAGCGGGTGCTGCAAGGCGGGCGAAGCGAAGGTATTGTCGACTGCCACCTTGGTGCCGTACTTATGGGCCACTTCGGAGGTGACTGCGATGTCGGTGATGTTGAGCAGCGGGTTGGACGGGGTTTCGACCCACACATACTTGTACGACTTGGCGGCGAGCGCGGCTTCCACGGCGGCGGTGTCGGTGATGTCCACCACATCGAGGCCCACGCCCCACGGCACGAACACCTTGGAGAGCAGACGGTAGGTGCCGCCGTACACGTCGTTGCCGAGCAGGATGTTGTCGCCGGGCTTGATGGTGGAACGCAGCAGCACATCGATGGCGGCAAGGCCGGAGGAGAAGCTCAGCGCGTACTTGGCGCCTTCCACGGCGGCGAGCTGCTCGTCAAAACTGGTGCGGGTGGGGTTGATGGAGCGTGAGTAGTCGTGGCCGCCGCGCAGGCCGAGCACGCCGTCCTGCTTGAAGGTGGAAGTGGCGTAGATCGGCGTAACCACAGCACCGGTGGTGGGGTCAGGCTCCTGGCCGGCGTGGATAGCGCGGGTGGCGACGGCGGTGTTGGCGAACTTGGCGTTGTATTCAGCGGACATGGTGTTGGTTTCCTTTGGTGTTTGGTTGGGTATTGGACGGGTTTGGAAAGTTATAGGATCTTTGCGGGCTGGCTCCTCTCAGTCAGCCTTCGGCTGACAGCCCCCCCCAAAGAGGGGCGCCAGAGCCCTTTTTGGCTCCCCTCTCCGAGGGGAGCTGTCGCGGAAGCGACCGAGGGGAGCACGTAGCGTTTAGAGGTACTGCTCGGCAAGGGACGGCTTGGTGGTGCGGTCGACCACGTCGCCGTAACCGTTGGCGCGCATCCAGTCGTCATCGAAGATCTTTTCGAGATAGCTACGGCCGGAATCGGGGGCGAGCACCACCACGATCTGGTTTTCGTCCAGATCGTTGGCGAGCGCGTACTTGATGGCACTGGCCACGGCCATGCCGGACGAGCCGCCGACCAGCAGCCCCTCCTCGCCGGCCAACCGGCGGGTCATTTCGAAAGCTTCGGCGTCGCCGACGCGCACGATGTCATCGGTGATGTTCCGGTCGAAAGCCTTGGGGTAGAAGTCCTCCCCCACGCCCTCGATGTCGTACTGGTGGACTTCCTCACGCGAGGTGGCGGAGTAGATGGAGCCTTCCGGGTCGGAGCCGATGACCTTGACCGCGCCGTCGGAGACTTCTTTCAGATACTTGCCGGTGCCGGAGATGGTGCCGCCGGTGCCGATGCCGGCTACGAAATGCGTGACCTTGTGATCAGCGGCCTCCCAAACTTCCGGTCCGGTGGTGTAGTAGTGGCTCAGCGGACCGTTCGGATTGTCGTACTGGTTCGGGCGGAAACCGCCGGGAATGGTGTTGGCCAGTCGTTCGGCGACCTGGTAGTAGGAGCGCGGGTCGTCGGGGCCGGCATCGGTCGGCGTGACGATGACTTCGGCACCGTAGGCGCGCAGCACCGCACGCTTGGATTCGGAGACCTTGTCCGGCAAAGTGAAGATCGTACGGTAGCCGCGCTGCTGGGCGACCAGTGCCAGACCGACGCCGGTGTTGCCGGAGGTCGGCTCCACGATCACGCCGCCGGGTTTCAGCTCGCCGGACTTTTCGGCGGCGTCGATGATGCGCTCGGCGATGCGGTCCTTGGATGAGCCACCGGGGTTGAAGTATTCGACTTTGACGGCGATGGTGGCCTTGACGCCGTCCGTCTGCGGGATGTGGTTCAGCTTGACGAGCGGGGTGTTGCCGATGAGTTCGGCGAGGCTGTTGTGGATGGTCATCTGAAGTCCTTTGTTGCTGGGGTTGGGGTTTGCTGCGTTGCGTTCGTGAACCGACGTTCCCAGACGAATGGACTGTGGCCTTGTGCTTTGAAATTCGAGTATTTCAGTGATGAATCCGATACGGCCCACAGCTTGCGCGTTACACGGTTGCGCCTATGCCAAAGGTTCCACGAATTCTTGCGGCAAATCTGCCGCGATTGAATGCTCTATCTCAAGTTATGCGTCACTGACCGCTCGCCTAGGGGCGTCGGTTAGCGACAACAACATGAGATAATCTGCATGTCTCACACCATAGCACAGCCCGCGACAACTGCGTGTCGCGGGCGTTCATATGGTGGGCGTGAGGAGTCGGCAACGATTCCGCCGTCCCTTCATGAGGGAGCCAAGGGGAGTTACAACGAGGCGGCTTCGATGAGTTGGCGGGTGTAGTCGGACTGGGGACTGCCGAGCACTTCGGCGGTAGAGCCTTCTTCTTCGACGCGACCATCGTGGAGCACGAGAATCCGATCGGCGATATGCTGCACCACGCCGAGGTCGTGGGACACCATGATCAATGCTGTTTCACGACGTGTTTCACGGATGGCGGCGAAGGTATCGAGAATCTGGATACGCGCGGCCACATCGATGGCGCTCATAGGCTCGTCGGCAAGAATCACTTTGGGCTCGTTGATGATGGCTCGCGCGATAACCACGCGCTGCGCCTGACCTCCGGACAAGTCGACCGGATACCGGTTCAGGAAAGTGGCCGGTTCAAGGCCAACCATGGTCAGAGCCGCGGCCACTCGCTCAGCGATTTCGGCTTTACCGAGGTCATGCCGCTGCAACACCAATGGTTCGGCAACTGACTGAGCAACCCGCCAACGCGGGTCAAGCGACGAGAACGGGTCCTGAAACACCAGTCCCGATTCGCGGCGGAGCGCTTGCACACCGGGTGATCTGCGACCACCGGCAATGGATTGACCGCCATACGTCACAGTGCCGGAATCGGCGGATTCGAGGCCGAGCATGATGCGGGTCAGCGTGGACTTGCCGGAACCGGAACCGCCGATGACGGCCAAGCATTCGCCAGGGCGGACGTCGGCGGAGACGTCGAAGAGGACTTGGCGGCGCGCGGAGCGGGGACCGAAGGATTTGTTGATGGATTGGGCGGAGAGGAGGAGCCTATTGCCATCACTCATGAGAATCCTCCTTGGGAGTGCGGAGGGTGAGGGTTTGGGCGGCGGCGACCAGTCGTTGGGCCTGTAGCGTGGCCGGTGCGGCAAGCAGATTGGCGGTCGCGCCGGACTCCACAATGCGGCCAGCGTCCAGCACATAACAACGCGTTGTGGCACGTGCCAACACGGAGAAATCATGGGTGATGAACAGCATCGAGGCACCGGCATCGTCCACTAGAGAGACCAGCAGATCCACAATCTGTCGCTGGGTGATGGAATCCAACGCGGTGGTCGGCTCATCGGCGATGATGAACCGCGGCGAGGTGATCAGCGCCGTGGCGATGCCCACGCGCTGCTGCTGCCCACCAGACAACTCGTGCGGATATTTGCCGGCTATATCACGGTCCAGCCCGACCTTGTCCAGCATGGCATTCACTCGGTCGGCACGTTCGGCCTTGGTCAGGTCGTAATGCAATTTCAGCGGCAGAGCGATCTGCTGGGCGACAGTCATCACTGGGTTCAGTGAAGCAGCTGGATTCTGAAATACCGCGCCCATATACCGGCCACGCAGGTCGGCGAGCACATGCTCAGAGGCACCGATGATTTCCGTACCGCTCATATCAATCGACCCGTCGGCTGCAGCAGTCAATGGCAGCAGCCCCAGTATCGCCTTGGAAATCATCGATTTGCCGGAGCCGGAGGAACCGATTAGGCCAACCCGCTCGCCATCGGCAATGGCCAAGTCCACATCGGAAACAATTAATCTGCCGCCGACAGCAATGTTCAGACCATGAATATCAACGCTCATCGCCGCCCTCCCCTGCTTCCCTCAACGCGGGATTGGCGACCGGGTCGATGGCATCACGCAACACATCGCCGAAAATATTCAGGGCCACCACCACGAGAGTGACAATCAGACCGGGCCACACCACGGTCAGCGGAAACACATTGATGAGCTTGACCGATGTGGCCAGTGAATGCCCCCAGCTCGGCACACCCGACGGCACACCGATACCGAGGTACGTAAGTCCTGATTCGGCCAGCACCGCCGTGCCAGCGGACAGTGACAGTTGTACGGCCAGCACGGGCAGGATATTCGGCACGATATGGCTCACCAACACACGCCATCCGCTGGCTCCATTCGCCAGGGCCGATTCCACATACGATGAACGGGCCGCCAGCAACGCCACCGGACGGGCCACACGTGCCAGATTCAGCCCGTGTCCGAAGCCGCAAGCGATGACGATCACGACGATGGACGCACCGAGCGGTACAGCAAGAATCAGCGCGATAAGCACAGTGGGAATGGAGATCAGCGCATCGACCACCACTACAGACGAGCTGGCAAGCGCCGCATTGCGTGCGACCATCGCCGCAATGAGCAGCAGCCCCCAAGCGGCGGAAACCACTACGGTAAGCAGCACGATGAGCAGGTTCGTATGTGAGCCGGCAAGCAGCCAGCTGAACACGTCGGCTCCGGTACCGTCGGTGCCGAGCCAATGCGCGGCGGAGGGTTTAGCCCATACGTGGTAGCCGTCGGTGGCCCATAGGGATTGCGGGGTCCAGAACAAAGAAACGATGGCGATCAGCAGCCATGAGGCGAGCACGATAAGCGCGAATTTGCCTTCGGCCCGGCGCCACATGGAGTGGAGGACGATTGCGAAAGCCGCTCGTTGACCCCCCTCCGGCATCGCGGTGCGACGCCACCTCACATCAGCGGGAGGATTGGGAACACGCTCCCCCTCGACTGCAGACGGCGAGAAGGAAGTAGACGATTTGCTCATGCGGTCACCTCCGTGATGGTGGCGGCGGTTTTGAGGCGCGGGTCGAGCACGCGGTGGAGCAAGTCGACCACGAGACCAATTAACAGAAAGAATGCAGCCAGCAAAAACAGCTCACTTTGCACGGCGATGAGGTCACGATTGCCCACGTCGGTTACGAGACCATTGCCGATACCCGGCAGGGCAAACAGGTTTTCGATGACCATCACGCCGGTGATCATCGAGGCGAACGTCAGTCCGATAACGGACACCAGTTGCGGGGTCGCCAACCTCAGGCCGACATGCAGCACTGCCTGGGTGCGGGTCATGCCGCAGGAACGAGCCATGTCGATATAGCCGGAACCGGCCAAATCGTCCAGAGCCGAACGCGTGTATCGCATGATGGTCGCGCCCACGATGACACCGACCGACAACGCCGGCAAAATCAACGACAGTATCGCCGAACCGGGCGCTCCCCAATCGTCCAGAGGGAACCCTTGCGAAGGGAAGACGCCAATCAGTCCGACGCCACGGCCGAATAGCAGAATCAGCAGCAATCCACCCCACAGGGCAGGGATGGCACCGCCGATGATGGCCAGCACATGGAATACGGAACGCACTCGTTCGGAGCGAGCCAGCACCGCTGCACAACCCAGCGGCAGGCCAATGACCAAGGCAATCAACATGCCAAGAATGATCAGAGGAAAGGTGATGGCTGCGCGCGAGCCGACCAGTGAGGTTACGGAACGACCGGTCAGGATGGACGTGCCGAAATCACCATGGATCAGTGCACCCATCCAATCAAAGTATTGCGCGACTAATGGCCGATTCAAGCCGAGCTGTTCGCGCAACTGGGCCACGCGCTCGGGCGGCGAGTTGACGCCGGCCATCACGGAGGCCACGTCGCCGGGCAGAATGCGCAATGCCGCGAAAATCACCACGGACAGGCCGAGCAGCGCTATGACAAACAGCGCCAGTCGTTTGAGCACGAATCGCATAATGCCTACTTTACTTGGGGTTACTTTCCTTTGGCTCCCCTCAGTCGCCTACGGTGACGGCTCCCCCCTCTCTGAGGGGAGTTGTCGCGCAGCGACTGAGGAGAGGTCATAGGAGGAGGATGACTGAGGCCATCCTCAGTCCGCTTCGCGGACAGCTCCCGCCAGCGGGAGCCCGAAAAAACGTAACTACTTCTGGCTGGATCCAGCGACGGAGTAGGTTACGTTGTAGAGGGGCAAGGCGGTCTGGTTGAGGTTGAAGGGGAAGCCCTCGACGCCCTTGGCCGTGGCGGTGGTGGTGCGGTAATTGAACAGCCAATCCGCAGCGGCGTCCTCGGACACCAGCTTGGCGGCCTCGGCGAACTTGGCGTCACGCTCCTTGTCGGAAGTGGCGGCCACGCCCTCGTTGTACAGCTTGGTCACGTCCTTGTTGTCGTAGCCGAAGTAGTAGGTCGGGTCGGTCCAGGAAGCGAAGTCGTGGCTTTCGTTGTGGTCTACCAGTGAGATATCGAAATCGTGGTTGGTGTACACGTCCTGCAACCAGGTGGAGAATTCCACCACGTTGACTTTCAGATCAATGCCGATGGGCTTCAGCTGCGAACGCAGCTGGTCGCCGAGCTCGGTGCCATAAATGTTGGCGTAGGTCAGGCTGAGTTCCAGCGGCTTGTCGGCGGAGTAACCGGCCTGAGCCATAAGCGACTTGGCCTTGCCCTGATCGTAGGGATACAGGTTGGTCAAATCCTCGTAACCGGGGTCGAGGGACGGAATCGGGCCGCCGAGCGCCTTGTCGGCGCCGCCACGGGAGGCGATGAGTTCCTTGTGGTTGATGGCGTAACGGATGGCCTGGCGAATGCGCTTGTCGGCCAGCTTGGAGCCGGAGGCGTTGTTGAAGCCGAGCACGAACTTGTCGGTGCCGTCACCGGCCTTGACCGTGTAGTTCGCGGAATCGGACTTGAACGGCTCGGCGAGGTTCTCGGTAATCGGGGCGAGCACCTGCACATCGCCGGACTTCAGGGCGTTGACCGCGGCGTTGTCGTCAGCCAGATACTTGACCACCACGGTGGGCGTCTTGGCCTTGTTCTTGCCCCAGTATTTCTCGTTGGTCTTCAGCGTGATCGAGCTGTTCTCCACGAACTTGGAGACGGTGTACGGGCCGGAGCCGATGGCCTGGGTCTTCAGGTCGTACTTGGCGTCCTTGTCGAACACCAGTCCGGGGCGGCCGGTCAGGGTCCACAGCAGGTTGGAGTTCGCGCTCTTGAGTGTGATGACCACGGTGTCGGCGTCCTTGGCCTCGACCTTATCGACGGCAGCGAGCGCGTCGGCGTCGTGATAGTCCTTGGCGATGAGTTCGTTGATGGACCAGGCCACGTCTTCGGCGTCGAGCTTGTCGCCGTTGGAGAAGGTCATGTTCTTGTTGAGGTGGAAGGTGTAGGTCAGGCCGTCCTTGGACGTCTCCCAGCTGGAGGCGATGGCGGGAACGACCTGGTTCTTGGAGTCGCGGGCCACCAGACCCTCGTACACGTTGCCGATCAGGATCTGGTCGAGCGCGGAGCCGGCGGTGTTGCGAATGTCCAGATTGGTGGGGGCCAGTTTGAGACCGATGGTCACGGTGTCGGCATAGGTACCGGACGAGGCCGCGTTCTTGGAGTCTTTCTTACCGCCGAAGGCGAAGGCGGCGCCGGCGATAACCGCCACCGCCACGACAACGGCCAAGGCAATCAGCCACCACTTCGGGCTGTTCTTCTTCGGATTCTTTGCGCGCGAGGCAAGGCTCGCATCTGTGGTTGCGCCGTCTTCGACGTGCGCACCATTGTCTTGAGACATGGTTCTTCCTCTATATATGTTGGTTTATACGGTTGGCCGCCACAAACGGGTCGTCCACCACAGCCCATCATAGCTGCGGGGCTGTAGAATTGCACATGAAATCCATCTTGAATCTGGAGGGTTATCATGCTGGTCGCCGTTGATATCGGCAATACGAACATCGTGCTTGGTTTTCTGGATGGCGACACCATCGCCGGAACCTACCGCATCACCACCAAAGCCAACCATACATCCGATGAATACGGCCTGTTTTTGACCGAATTCCTGAGAATGAGCGGTTTCCAGCCGTCCGATGTGGATGACGTGATCATCTGTTCGGTGGTGCCGAAGGTGATGCATTCCTTCCGCTCCTCCATCGTCAAGTTCTTGGATATCGACCCGATGGTGGTGGGCCCCGGCATCAAGACCGGCATGAACGTGCGCGTGGATGACCCGAAATCGCTCGGCGCGGACATTCTGGCCGACTGCGCCGGCGCCTATTACGAGTATGGCGGTCCGGTGCTGGTGGCCGATTTCGGTACGGCCACCACGTTCACGTATGTGAGCGATAAGGGCGTGGTCGATTCGGGCGTAATCACCACCGGCATTCGTGCAGGCGCCGCCGCCCTATGGGGAGACACGGCCCAGCTGCCGGAAGTGGAGATTACCCGACCGGAGACCATTTTGGGCACCAATACCAAGACCTGCATGCAGGCAGGCCTGTATTACACGTTCCTGGGCGGCGTGGAACGCACAATCAGCCAGTTCCGCAAGGAGCTTGGCGGCGAGGACTTCAAGGTGATCACCACCGGTGGCCTTGGGCGCGTGTTCGCCTATGATACCGAGCTGATTGACGTCTATGACCCGGATCTCATCTTCAAGGGCATGGCGCATATCTACGCCCGCAATGTGAAGTAACGAAATCGGCCTTTAGCTAGGCCTTCCCTCAGGTCTCTCCCTCCGTCCGCCTTCGGCGGCCACCTCCCTCGTCAGAGGGAGGTTAGCGAGGAGCTACTTAATCGTGAAGCCCTGGTTGAAGCCGTATTCCTTGAGATCTTTCTGCCAGGTGGCAAGCCCGTGTTCAAGACTGACTTTCTTGCCGGGCCTGTCCAACGATTCCAGCGGCTTGCCTTTCTCGTCTTTCATACCCATATCGACTTCCATCTCACGCTGTTCGTAGGCCTGTTTGCTGCTGGCCCATTCATAGGCTTTGCCTACCGTGCTCTTGAAATCGTTACGTGCATACACTTCAAACGGCAGATACTGATATCCCACGGATACATCCTCGGCCGCTTCGGAAAGCACACGGTTGAATTTCTGCCCGCCGAAATACGGAATTTCGACGCCACGATCGTTCGTGATCGTGGTCTTATCGAGGAATTCACCGGAATTGAGGGTGTCATAGTCGGCAGGGAAGGCACCGCCAGCCACACGGGCACTGATGCCCTGCGCGTCATGGGTCACGAAATCCACGAATCGATAGGCCGCATCCGGCTTACGCGTCAGCTGCAACACGGCAAGTGCGGATCCGCCGCTTTCGGCATTGGTGGGCTGGCCGTCATAGGTGGGCATGGGCGCCACACGCCATAGTCCGGACGCGCCGGGCACATTGGATAGCAGCATCGAAGGCATCCATGCGCCGGAGAACATGGAAGCAATGGTGCCGGTGCCCACCCTGCGCTTCCATCGCTCAGACCATGTGGCGGACGTGGTGTCCACCAGGCCTTCATCGATCATCTTTTGCCAGAATTCGGTGAACAGCTGGGTGCCGGTATCGTGGTCCAGATCGATGGTCACGGTTTTACCGTCCGGCGAGGTATGGAAAGGCTGCCCGCCTGCAAGCCATATCATGGCGTCGTAGAAGCTGCCATCGCCCGAATCGGCCGCAATATAAGCGCCAATTTGCTTGAGTTTCTTGGCGGCCTCGTAATAATCGTTCCATGTCTTGATTTGCGTGGCGTCCACCCCGGCCTGCTGGAACACATCCTCGTTGTAGAAGAATCCCATGGGGCCGGAATCCATCGGCAATGCATACACTCGTCCGGCAAGCTGGACGGACGACCAGGTGCCAAGGGTAAAGAAACTCGCATAATCGGAACCGGTACGATCGGTTAGGTCGAGCAGCTGGCCGGATACCTCGTATTGCGGCAGCGCGTAGTATTCGATCTGCGCCACATCCGGCGTGCCGTAGCCGTCCTGGATGGCGGTATTGAGATTCTCATAGCCGGAGATGTTGGTCCATTCGACGCGGATGTCCGGATTGGCTTTCTCGAAACGGCGGATGACTTCGCCCATGCTGGGCTCCCAGCTCCATACGCTGATTTCGGTACGGTTATCGACCGTGGCTTGGCCGCAGGAGGCTAGGGATACGGTAAGGACCGCGGCCACGACTATGGTCGCCAGTCTGCTGATTCGCCGTCCGATTGTTCGCATGGTGACGAGTCTACTAGGCGGGGCTTAAAACGCCGTATGATGAACCACCCTCAGTCTCGACTCGCGAGCCAGCTCCTGCCAGCGGGAGCCAAGATACGGCAGCGGCCCCGTGGCGAGATGCGTCACGGGGCTGCTGTGGATATATAGAGAGGGAGTTATAAGGCTTACTTCACGGTGAAGCCCTGATCCTTGCCGTAATCCTGCAGGGCCTTCTGCCAAGCAGCGACACCGTCGCTCAGCTTCTGGTCACCGGTGTAGGACTTGCCAAAGTAGTCGCCGAAGATGGTGCGGGCCTTGACCTCGAAGGGCAGGAACTGGTAGCCGGAGGACACGTTCTCAGCAGCCTGAGCCAGAACCTCGTTGTACTTCTGACCACCGAAGTAGTCAACATCCTGACCATCGGCGTTCTTCACGGTGGTGGCGTTCTTGAAGGAGTCCTTTTCCAGGGAGGCCTTGTCAGCCGGGAAGGCGCCGCCAGCCACACGAGTGGCCACACCAGCACCGTGGTTGGCGTACTCGATGAACTGGTAAGCAGCATCAGCCTTCTTGGTGGAGGCGAGCACAGCCAGCGAAGAACCACCGTTCTCAGAGTTGGTGGTGGAGCCGTCAGCGGTCGGCATCTGGGTCACACGCCACTTGCCGGCACCGTCAGCAGCGGAGTTAGCAAGGTTGGCAGGCATCCAAGCGCCAGTGAACAGGGAGGCGATGGTGCCGTCGACCATGCCCTTGAACCAATCCTCGGACCAGCCGGCGGTCTTGGTGTCGAGCAGACCCTCGTCCAGCAGCTTCTGCCAGAAGTCGGTGAAGGTCTTGACGCCCTTGTCTTCGGTCAGGTTGACGGTGACTTCGGAACCATCGGAGGAGGTCTGGAACGGCTTGGCGCCGGCCAGCCAGGTCATGGAGTCGAAGAAGCCGGCGTCGCCGGTGTCGGAGGTGATGTAGTAGTTGTCGCCGAGGGCGTGAATCTTCTTGGCGGCGTCGTAGTACTGATCCCAGGTCTTGATCTGCTCGGCATCAACGCCGGCCTTGTCGAAGACTTCCTTGTTGTAGAAGAAGGCCATTGGGCCGGAATCCATCGGCAGGCCGTAGACCTTGCCGGCGAACTGCACGGAAGCCCACGGGCCAGGGGTGTAGAAGTCCTTGTAACCAGAGGTCTTGTCGGTGATGTCCAGCAGGTTGCCCTTGATGGCGTACTGCGGGACGGCGTAGTACTCAACCTGAGCGACGTCCGGAGCGCCAGAGCCAGCCTCAATGGCGTTGTCCAGCTGAGTGTATTCCTTGGTGTTGGTACCGACGTTCTTCAGGTCGACCTTGATGCCGGTCTCCTTCTCGAAGTCCTTGGCAACCTGGGTCAGCGAAGGCTCCCAAGCCCAGACGGTGATTTCCTTGACGTCGGAATCCTGAGCCGGCTGGCTGGACTTGCCGCTATCAGAGCCGCAGGCGGCAACGGAAACCAGCATGGCAACCGCACCGGTGAGGGCAACGGCCTTCTTGGCGGTAGTGAACTTCATCGTTCTGTTCTCCTTCCTCGAATCGTCTAGAACGATTCAAACTGTTTTGTCGCTCGCAATCATTGCGTGTTACCTAGTGTCAATTATTGATTTCTCCTCGACACTGAGAAGTGGCTCTATGAAGCCATTCCTTTCGCTATGGTTGCGATAACATCTTTTAGTATACACATCTCAAAACAAATCGCAAATGCGATGGCGGGCGTGTTATCGCTAACACGCCCGCCATCGCATTTGAATCGCTATAAATAGACCTCTTTACAGCTTTACCACCAGCACACCGTTCGGCTGAATGGCCGCCGTATGCTCGGATTCGTTGACCTGAGCCAGCGAGGCGACCAGCGGCTCGCCGTCCACGTCCACAATCGCCACATCGTGGGTGCGGTTGAACAGGAACACGAAGTGGTTCTCGCCAGTTTCATCCGCACGCTCAACGCGCAGCACTTCGCCGCGATCGTCTTCGGCCGAGGTCTCGATGCCGAGTTCCTCCAGCAGCGCGGGCAGGCTCTTGGCCAAGCCCTCACGGCCGAGACGGGCACCGACGTATGCGGCCTTGCCGTCGCCGAAGTCGTTGATGGTGATGGCGGGAGCGCCGTCGAAACCGGTCCACTTATCAGCCTTGAAGGAAGCAACCACGTGAGCGGTATCGGCCACGGAGGTGATCACGTCGGCGAAATCGTGCGCCACGGTACCGTTGTCCAAGTCGAGGTGGTCCATGGCACCGGGGAAGTCGTTGCCCATCGGGGCGAATTCCTCAACGCGCACGCCCACCACGTCACGGATGGAGCCGGGGTAGCCACCCAGCCAGACGTGATCCTTGTCGTCCACCAGACCGGTGTAGTAGGTCACGAACAGCTTGCCGCCGTTCGCCACATACTCGCGCACGCGGCGCGTGGTCTCTTCAGACAGGATGGTCAGGCTCGGCAGCACGACGGCTTCGTACTCGTCCCAGGGACCGCGAACCGGCACCACGTCTGCGGTCAGACCGTTGTCCGCCAGCGCGCGGAACCACGCGAGCGGCTCGGTCCAATGGCGTACCTCCTGAGTAGGCGTGGCGGTGTGTTCCGTAGCCCACTGGGACTCGTAATCGAAGACGACGGCGACCTTGGACTTGACCAGCTTGGTGCTCAGCAGGCCCTCGTCAGCAAGCTTGTTGAGGTCGGCACCCAGCTCGCACACGTCGCGGAAGATCTGGGAGTCGGGGCCCACGTGAGGAACCATCGAGGAGTGCCACTTCTCGGCACCGGCCTTGGACTGGCGCCACTGGAAGTAGCAGATGGCGTCGGCGCCCATGGCCAGGTGGGCCAGGGAGTCACGCACCAGTTCGCCGGGTTCGACGCGGTAGTTGATCGGACGCCAGTTGACGGCGGAGCTGGAGTGCTCCATGAGGAACCACGGATTCTTGCGGGCGATGCCGTCGCACAGGGAGGCCGAGTAGGCCAGCTCGTCGAAGTGAGCTTCGCCAGGAGTGAAGTAGTGATCGTTGGACACGAAGTCCACGTCGTAACCCCACTTGTCGTAATCGATGCCGGCACCGCCGGCGGAGACCATGAAGTTGGTGGTCTGCGGCTTGGGGGCGATCTCGAGCAGGGCGTCGCGCTCGGCCTTGTAAAAGTCGAGCAGGGCGTCGGAGCTGAAGCGCTTCCAGTCAAGCAGTTTGCCCGGGTTCATGAAGTTGCCATCGCCGATGAAGCGCGGCGGGATGATCTCGGAGAAGTTGTTCATGCGCTGCGCCCAGAAGGCGGTGCCCCAGGCGTCATTGACGGCGTCGATGGTGCCGTACTTCTTCTCGCACCACTTCTGGAAGGCGCGCTCAGCATCTTCGGAGTAGTCGAAGCGGTTGTGGCAGCCGTACTCGTTGCTCACGTGCCAAGAGACCACATAGGGGTTGTCCTTGTAGTGCTCGGCCATCTTGCGACACAGGTTGAGCGCGTAGTCAAGGAAGACCGGGCTGGTGGCCCGCCAGTGCTGTCGGGCACCGGGCTGGCAGACGTCGCCGCGGTAGTCGACCCAGAGGATCTCCGGGTGGGCCTGGGTCATCCACATCGGCGGGGATGCGGTGCCGGAGGCGAGATCGACGGCGATGCCGGCCTTGCCGAGCTTGTCGATGACGCGGTCGAGCCAATCGAAGTCATACACGCCTTCTTCGGGCTCAAGCTTGGCCCAAGAGAAGATGGCTACGGAGACGAGGTTGACGCCGGCCTTCTGCATGAGGGCTACATCTTCGTCCCACACTTCCTCAGGCCATTGGTCGGGGTTGTAATCGCCGCCGTACCAGATGCGGGGCTTGCCACCCGCAAGAGGCTGCGGCCACTTGAATTCGCGATGTTCCATGATGATGCTGTTCCTTTAATGAATAAATATCTACGTGTGGGCAAATGGGAGTCACGCAGATATACAAGGAGGCGCCTGCACGATTCTCAACAATGCGAATATCTGCATAGACGCCTCCTTCCTGTTAGTGGTTATGCCTTTATCTCGGCTCCCTCCACCAGAAGGGAGCCGAAGTACGGTTACTCCTTGACGGCGCCTGCGGCGAGGCCGGACTGCCAGTACTTCTGCAGGCACAGGAACGCGATGACCAGCGGGATGATCGTGATCAGGGAGCCGGTGATCACCAGGTTCTGGATGGCCTGGCCGCCTGCGGTCGAGGCCTGGTCCTTCCACTGGTTCAGACCGATGGTCAGCGGGTACCAGTCGGCGTCCTTCAACATGATCAACGGCAGGAAGTAGTTGTTCCACGTCGCCACGATCGTGAACAGGGCGGTCGTCACGATACCGGGGGCCAGAAGGGGCAGGCTGATGGTCCAGAACGTGCGGAACTCGGACGCGCCGTCCACGCGGGCGGCCTCCAGGAGCTCGGTGGGCACGGCCTGCTCGCTGAAGATCCACATCAGGTACAGGCCGAACGGGGAGATCAGCGACGGGATGATCATGGCCCACGGGGTGTTGGTCAGGCCCAGCTTGGCGAACAGGAGGAACTGCGGCACGGCCAGGGCGATGCCCGGCACGGAGATCGAGCCGATGATCACGGCGAACACGGCCTTGCGGCCCGGGAAGCGGAACTTGGCCAGCGCGTAGCCGCCCATGATGGCCAGGAGGGTGGCGCCGCCGGCGCCGACGACCACGTAGAGCAGGGTGTTGACCAGCCAGCGGCCGAAGATGCCGCCCTGGTAGGTGAACACCGTGACGATGTTGTCCCACAGGGCGAAGCTCTTGCCGAAGCCGAGGCCGAACGTGGAGGTGAAGTCGGCCTGGGTCTTGGTGGCGTTGATCACCAGGTACACGAACGGGAACAGGCAGTACACGGCGAAGATCGCGCACAGCACGGTCATCAGGGTCGAACGGCGCGGGTTGCTCACGTTCGCGAAACCGGCCCTGGCGCTGCGCCTGCGCTCGGCCGCCTCATCGGCGGCGATGCGCTTCTGGCGTTCCTTCTCGGCCTTCCTGGCGGCCTTCTCCTGCGCCTTCAGTTCGGCGTCAGTCAGACGGGTAGATGCTGCGGCACTCATCACGCACGCTCCTTCACAATCGAAACCAATCCGGCAATACGGGCGGTCGTCGTCACTTCATCTGCTCCTTCATGCTCTTCAGCTGCACGGCGTAGGCGATGGCCATGGTGATGACGGCCATCACGATGGCCAGAGCGGCCGCGTAATTCGACTGGTTGCCGGAGAAGCTCAGGTTGTACGCGTACATGTTCGGCGTGTAGTACGTGGTGATCGCGTTGCCCGGAACCATGTTCTGCAAGATGCTCGGCTCGTTGAACAGCTGGAAGCTGCCGATGATCGAGAAGATCACCGTGATGGCCAGCGAGCCCTTCAGCTCGGGCAGCTTGATGGACTTGACGATCTGCCATTCGGAGGCGCCGTCGATGGAGGCGGCCTCGTACAGGGAGTGCGGGATGGTGGACAGCGACGAGTAGAAGATCAGCATGTTGTAGCCGGTGAACTCCCACGTGCTGATGTTGCCGATGGAGGCAAGCAGCACGCTCGGCTGCAGCACGTCGACGTTCGTGCCGAAGAAGTCGTTGAACGAGCCCACCAGGCCGTACTTCGCGCCGTACACGAAGCCCCACACCAACGTGGACACCACCGCGGGCACCGCATAGGGCAGGAACGTGCTGATGCGGAAGAACTTGGCGCCGTGCAGCTTCATCGAATCCAGGGCGAGGGCCATGGCGGCCGACAGGAACAGCATGATCGGCACCTGCACGCAGGTGAACAGCGCCACACGACCCACGGACGACCAGAACTGGCCGTCCTGCAGCAACCGCGCGTAGTTCTCGACCCCGACGAACCTCGTGCCGCCGATCATCTGCTTCTTGAAGAAGCTGATGTAAATGGCGTACACAATCGGAATAATGAACACGAACACGAACACCACCGTGAACGGCCACATGAACTTCCATCCACGCCAATCGGCCTTATGCTTGTTCTCACGCGCTTTATCCGTGCGCATAGGCACGGCAGCGACATCGGCTGAAGCCATTTCCAACCCCTCTCCTTCGAAGGTTGACCAAAATTGTTTACGTTATCATCATAACACCATTCATAACATTGTCCAATCGTGTTGAATTCAATGTTTTTGCGCTAGCTGTTACAATGGTCACGAAAACAATGATGTTATCGTTACCGTTCACGCGATACATGGTAGACATCGCAGCGGTATGACCGCTGTCGTTTGAGAGACAAGCGAGGGGCGAGATGGCGAGACCAACACAGGTTTCCATGCAAGATGTGGCTAAGGCGGCTGGCGTTTCGCCGCAAACCGTATCCCGTGTGGCGAATGACAGCAATGCGGTCAAGCCGGAAACCCGCCAGCGCGTTGAAGCCGCGATGGAACGCCTCGGATATCGTCCGAATTACGCCGCCCGAGCATTGAAGCATGGGCGATTCCAGGATATCGGCGTAGTGATGTTCGACACCACCAGGTTCGGTAATGCCCGGATACTCGATTCCATTGTCACCCATGCAGCCGAGGACGGCTATTCCGTCACCATTCAGACTATGAGCAACGGCGCAGAACGTACGCTGGCCTCCGCCATCGACCGCATGCAACGTCAACCCGTAGATGGCGTCATCGTGGTGCTTGAGGAACGCATTTCCGACTTCGTGGGATACAAACCACCGCGAGAACTACCGGTTGTGCTGATTTCCGAGGCGGCAGCCGACCACTGCCCCACCGTTGACGCCGATCAATACGGATGTTCCACAGCCATCGTCGACTATTTGATGAGCAAAGGCCATAAGACCGTCTACCATATCGCCGGCCCAGTCACTTCACGTGCTGCCGAAAGCCGAGCGCAAGGCTGGCGTGAAGCCTTGGAACAAATAGGCGCGCGCGTACCGAGCATGTATATCGGCGACTGGTGTGCCGACTCCGGCTATCAGGCAGGCGTGGCGCTGGCTCACGACCCGGAATGCACCGCAATCTATGCGGCCAACGACCAGATGGCCTACGGTGCGATGCTCGGATTGGAATCAGCCGGCAAGCGCGTACCGGAAGACGTAAGCATTGTGGGCGTGGACGATTCGCTGGTCGACGTGGTGCCAAGACTCAACCTCACCACCATGCGCATGCGCAATGACGCCATCGGCGCCACCGCGTTCTCCATGGTCCGCCGTCAATGCGAAGGCGAGAAAGTACCGGCCGGCATCAAAACCGTAATCCCCACCGAACTCATCGAGCGCGGTTCCGTCCGCGACATTAGCTGATTAATGGTATACGGGAAACGAATTCTTGTCGCTTCCCTGTTATTGGGTCGGTGAAGCGCAGCACACGTGCGACCAATTGCAATGGTTGGCTGAAATCGTCGTAAAGGCGCGTCTGGATGCGCGGGTAGAAATCGTCACCCACGATGGGTAGGCCCAGTGAGTTCATGTGGACGCGCAGTTGATGGGTTTTGCCGGTGCGCGGATGAAGCGTGTAGCGGCAGATGGGGGGATTCTCCAGACAGGGACCACCCTCCGGCGCTTCGCGCCACCTCCCGCCAGCGGAAGGAAGTATGAGTTCGCCGCGCTCGATCAGGGTTTCAGCATTGACTGCGCCCGGCTCCTCGAAGGCGGCCAACGTGCCACGCTCCTTGGTGATGTGCGAGCGGCGCAGCAACGGAAACGGACGCGGCGGCTCAGCCTGTGTAATCGTGCCAAATCGCGGTCGACGAATCGGCGCGCACGATGCCAGACATTCATAGACCTTGGTGGCTTGCTTGTTCTGGAACAGCATCTGATACGCTCCACGGCAAGCCGGATCACGCACAAAGACCAGTACGCCCGCAGTCATGCGATCCAAACGGTGGGCCGGTGTGATATCCGGCTCCCCCAGACGCTCGCGCAATCGGATCAGCGCGGTTTCGCGATACCACATGCCGCGCGGCATGGTAGCCAGAAAATGCGGCTTATCCACCACAATGATCCGCTCGTCCTCATACAGCACGTCCATCTCAAACGGAATATGAGGCTCGTCAATAACGTATCGGTGTGGCTTACTCAACGGTGACGGACTTGGCGAGGTTGCGGGGCTTATCCACGTCATAGCCCTTGAGCTTGGCCATATCCATGGCGAACAGCTGCAGCGGCACCACATCCACCAGCGGGCTCATCAGCGTCGGGCAGGCCGGGCGCCAGAACACCACATCAGCATACCGTTCCACATCCGGGTCGCCCTGCTCGGCCACGGCAATGATGTACGCGCCACGAGCCTTGACCTCCTCGATGCCGGAAATCACCTTGGCGTGCAGCACATTGCGGCCACGCTCCGGCGGCACGATGAACACCACGGGCTCACCCTCGTCCACCAGTGCAATCGGGCCATGCTTCAATTCGCCGGCCGCAAAGCCCTCGGTAAAGGTGTAGGCGATCTCCTTGAGCTTCAGCGCACCTTCCAGCGCCACCGGGTATCCCACATGGCGGCCAAGGAACAGGAAGGAGTTGGCATTCACCATGCGCTCGGCGGCGGCCTGGATGGTCTTGGGCTGCGTGTCGAGCACCCACTGGATCTTGCGCGGCATGTCCTTCAGGGAGTCAAGCACCTGATGAATCTCGTCGCGGAACATCGCACCCTTGACCTGCGCCAGATACAGGCCCAGCAAATAGGCGGCGGTGATCTGCGCCACGAAGGCCTTGGTGGAGGCAACGGCGACTTCCGGGCCGGCGTGCGTGTAGAGCACGGCGTCGGATTCGCGAGGAATGGAAGCACCCTGCGTGTTGCAGATGGCCAGCACTTTGGAGCCTTGTTCGCGCGCGTGGCGCAGGGCCATCAGCGTATCCATGGTTTCACCGGACTGAGAGATGGCCACCACGAGCGTACGCGGGGTCAGAATCGGATCACGGTAGCGGAATTCGTGCGCGAGTTCGATTTCCACGGGAATGCGCACCCAGTGTTCGATGGCGTACTTGGCCACCTGACCGGCATAGCTGGCGGTGCCGCAGGCCACGACGATGATCTTGTCAATGGCCTTAAAGTCATGCTGGTCGATGCGCACCTCATCGAGGGTGATGTCGCCGTTTGGGTCGAAACGGCCCAGCAGCGTGCGCTGCACGGCGGCCGGATCCTCGTGGATTTCCTTGTCCATAAAGGAATCCCAGCCACCCTTTTCGGCGGCCGAGGCGTCCCAGTCCACGGTGTAGGTCTTCGGATTCTCAATCACATTGCCGTCGAAGTCGGTAACAATGACCTTATCGGCGGATACGCACACGGCCTGATCCTGATCGACTTCCATGGCGCGCTTGGTATATGCCACGAATGCGGCCACATCGGAGCCGAGGAAGTTCTCGCCATCGCCAAGGCCCACAACCAGCGGAGAATCATGACGGGCGCCGACCACGATATCCGGCTGACGGCAGTCGGTGGCCAGAATGGTGAATGCGCCCTCCAACATGCGGGCCATGCGGCGCACTGCCTTGAACAGGTTCGGCTTGCCCTCTTCCGCAATGATCTTGTCCACGATTTTGCCCAGCAGCTTGGCGGCCACTTCGGTATCCGTGGCGGAGGCGAATCGGTAGCCCTCGGCCTGCAGATCAAGGCGCAGCTGGGAGGCGTTCTCGATGATGCCGTTGTGAATGATGGCGACTTTGCCGTCCATACTAGTATGCGGATGTGCGTTCACATCGCTCGGCTCGCCGTTGGTGGCCCAACGCGTATGGCCGATACCCACGGTGGCCAGCGGCATTGGCTTATGTTCGATGTCTTCGACCAGATTCTTCAGACGACCGGCCTTCTTGCGCACGGTCACTTTATCCATGCCAGGTGCGGTCAGCGCCACGCCGGCTGAATCATATCCTCGGTATTCCAGACGTTCCAAGCCTTGCAGACAGACCTCCAAGGGCTTGCCGCACGCCGTTTCCACATTTCCCGCATATCCAACGATTCCACACATGGCTCACCAGCCTAGCGGACAAACATTGCCTGAAGCGAATCCAACCCGCCGCCTTTGCAGGATTGGAACATGCGGGGCCCTAGCCGTGCCCCCGCTGGCGGGGGCTGTTGGCGGAGCCGACTGGGGGTGGTTCCCGCCATATCAGAGGAACCACCCCCAGTCATGCGTTGCATGACAGCCCCCGCCAGCGGGGGCGCAAAAAACGGTTCCCCTCTTCAGAGGGAAGCCAGAGTGCGGACTACAGCACGTGCTGCAGGAAGTCTTTGAACCTCGGTTCGGTCGGATTGTCGATGATTTCGGGGCCGCCTTTTTCCACGACCACACCACCATCCATAAACACAATCTGATCGGCGACCTCACGTGCAAAGCCGATCTCGTGCGTCACGCACACCATCGTCATACCCTCCTTGGCCAAGGAAAGCATCACATTGAGCACTTCGCCCACCAGCTCGGGGTCAAGGGCGGAAGTCGGCTCGTCGAACAGCATGATTTCCGGCTTCATGGCCAGAGCACGGGCGATGGCCACACGCTGCTGCTGGCCACCGGAAAGCTGTGACGGGTAGTAATCCATACGATCGCCCAGACCGACGCGCTGCAACTCGGCTTCGGCCAGTGCGCGTGCTTCACTCTTGGACTTGTGCTGCACATGCACCGGAGCTTCCATCACGTTTTCGAGGGCGGTCATGTGCGGGAACAGGTTGAAGCGCTGGAACACCATGCCCAGGCGGGAACGCTGCGCAGCGATCTCCTTGTCATCCAGAGTCTGCAGCACATCCTGACCGTTCTTGGTCACATGCTTGTATCCGATGAGTTCGCCGTCCACCTCGATCGAACCGCCGGTCAAAGTCTCCAGCTGGTTGATCAGGCGTAGGAATGTGGACTTGCCGGAACCAGAGGGTCCCAGAATCACCGTCACGGTACCGGGCATAACGGTCAGATCGATGCCCTTGAGCACATGCAGTGGGCCGAAGGCCTTGTGCACCTGCACCGCCTTGACAGCGGGAATCACGGAACCGTCAGCCGCCTTGTGCACGGCTGGGACAACACTGGTGATGTCATTCATAGTCATAATCGCACTCCCGCCTTATGCATTCAATCCGACAAATGTGGTCTGGTTGAGCTTGTCCACGTCATCCTTCGGCTCACCGTCGGTCTTACCCGGCAATGGCGCCTGCTTGCCCTTGGTGCCCACCGGTCGGGCATCGAAGCCCTTGCCGAAGTGCGCTTCGAGGCGGGACTGGCACACCATAAGGATGGAGGTAATCAGCAGATACCAGAAGCAGGCCACGATCAGCAGTGGAATCGGCTTGTAGATACGGTTGGCGATGGCGTTGGTGGCAAACTGCAGTTCGAGGGTGAACGGCACGGCGGTGACCAGCGAGGTGGTCTTCAGCATGCCGATGGTCTCGTTGCCGGTGGGCGGGATGATGATGCGCATGGCCTGCGGCAGCACAATACGACGCATGATAAGTGTGCGGTTCATGCCCAGCGCCTTGGCGGCCTCAGTCTGGCCGGGATCCACGGCTTCAAGACCGGCGCGCACGATTTCGGACAGGTAGGCGGCCTCGTTCAGGGCCAAGCCAATCCACGCCGCATTGAATGCAGTGACCACCACGTTGGAGTCGATGCTCCAGAATTTCACTGAGGTAAAGGGAATGCCAAGGCTGATTTTTGGAATCAGCACGGCGAACAGACCCCAGAAGATGAGCTGCGTGTACACAGGCGTACCGCGGAAGAACCAGATGAAGAACCAGCTGACACCGCGCAGCACCGGATTGATGGACTTGCGCATAATGGCGAGAATCACCGACAGGATGATGGCCACGACCATGGAAATCACGGTCAGGGTGAGCGTGTACTGGATACCTTCAAGTACGTTCTCGTTGAATAGGTACTTCCAGACCGTGGGCCAATCCAATCGTGGATTGCTGATCATGCCCTGAATAAACATCGCGGCGAGCAGCACCACAATCACGGCGGCCACAATCGGGCCGGGGCGCTTGACCGGCAGCGCCTTGATGCGGTTGGGGATGTTCAATCCTTCGCCGTCGACTTCTTTCTTCGCCATAGTTTGGTTCCTTGGGTGTCTTTGGGCAGCCTGGGCTGCGATAGTTGCAACTAGCGTTGAACCTTAGCGCACAGATGGGGCGCCTGTGTTACATACAGTACGCCCCATCTGGATTGCTTGATGCTGATTGACCGCTGTGTACGCTCAGTCGACGGACGGGTTGATCTCGGCCTTGTCCAGAGCGCCGGATTCCACACCCCAGTGCTGGAGAATCTTGCCGTAGGTGCCGTCGTCCATGAGCTTCTGCATGGCCTTCTGCACGGCATCGGTGGTCTGGGAATCGCTCTTCTTGATGGCGATGGCGTTCGGCACGGAGTCGAAGTCCTTGCCGAGCTGTTCCAGCTGGCCCTCGGTCTGGGCGATGGCGTAGCCGACCACCGGGGAATCGGCGAAGAACACGTCGGCCTTGCCGGTCACCACGGCGGTGGTGGCGTCGGTCTGCTGCTTGGAGGACTGGATGGTGATGTCCTTCTTGCCGTCCGCCTTGCACTGCTTGGCGGTCTCGTTGATGGCGTCCTCCTCGACGGTGCCGGTCTCGACGGCGACGTTCAGGCCGCACAGGTCATCCGGGTTCACGTTCTTGGGGTTGCCTTTGGCCACCGCGTAGCCCATGCCGGCGGTGAAGTAGGAGACGAAGTCCACGGACTGCATACGTTCCTTGGTGATGGTGAACGCGGCGATGCCGAGGTCATACTTGGTGCCGATGGCCGGGATGATGGTGTCGAAGTTGGAGGAGACGATTTCGGTGTCCAAACCGAAGATGTTGCCCAGCGCACGGGCGAGGTCCATGTCATAGCCGATCTGGGTCTTGCCGTCAGCGTCGAGGAATTCGGCCGGGGCGTAGGAAGGATTGGTGCCGATGGTGAGCTTGCCGTCCTTGGTCACGGATTCGGGCAGCAGGGCGGCGATGGCGTCGTCCTTCTTCACGGAGCTGACATCGTAGCTGGTGATGGTGGCGGCATCGGAGCCCTTGGCGGAGTCCGTACCGGCATCGGCCTTGTCGGAGGTGCCGCAAGCGGCGGTGGCGAACAGCATGGCCGAGCTCAGCGCCATGGCCATCATGGACTTCAGTTTGGTGGACTGCATAATCGTTTCTTCTTCTCTCTTACGCCGCTTATGTGGCAACGATCAACGGTTAAGCATATTTATACACCACAGTGCATACATATACAAATAGACTCCCGCCGCAGAGCAACGGGAGTCTTCATAGTAACCGAAACTATTCGATGGACGGATTGATCTCGGCCTTGTCGACGGCACCGGAAGAGACGCCCCACGTGTCGAGGATCTTCTTATACGTGCCATCATCCATCAGCTTCTGGATGGCCTTCTGCACGGCTTCGGCGGTCTTGGAATCGCCCTTCTTGACGGCCACGGCCTCAGGGGTCACGCCAACATCCTCGCCGAGGGCCTCGAGCGTATCACCGGTCTGCTTGATGGCGTAGCCGGCAACCGGCGTATCGGCGTAGAAGATATCAGCCTTACCGGAAGCCACGGCGGTGGTCACATCGGTCTGCAGCTTGGAGGACTGGATGTCGATGGCATCCTTACCGTCCGCCTTGCACTGCTCGTTATCCTTGTTGACTTCCTCTTCCTGGGTGGTACCGGTCTGCACAGCCACCTTCACGCCACACAGGTTGGAGGTATCGATCTTCTTCGGGTTGCCCTTCTGCACCACAAACGTGGAACCGGCCTTGAAGTAGGTCACGAAGTCCACGGCCTCCATGCGCTCCTTGGTCACGGTGAAGGAGGAGATGCCGATGTCGTACTTGGAGCCGACGGACGGGATAATCGAATCGAACGTGGAGGAGACGGTGTTTTCCTTCAGTCCGAACACTGCGGCCAGCGCCTTGGACAGGTCGACATCAAAGCCGACCGGGGTCCTGCCGTCCTCGGCCAGGAACTCGGCCGGGGCATAGGAAGTATCGGTGCCGACGGTCAGCGTGCCGTCGCCGGCCACGGAATCGGGCAGCAGCGCGGCGATCTCATCGTCTTTCTTGATGCCGCTGGTGTCGAAGCCTTGCGTACTGGATGAATCTTTGGAATCAGCAGATTTGGATGCAGTGTCCGCGCTATCGCTCGTGCCGCAGGCGGCCACGGCGATCAGCATGGCGGCGCTCAGAGCTGCGGCCGCAGCGGATTGTATTCCCTTGCTTAGAGACATTGGATTTCCTCTCTCCGGATAGTCAGCTGGGCGGGTATGTTTCCCAGATGGCTCCAGAGATTAGGAGCGTTGTGCTACCAAGGCGTTAATCATGGGCGAAAAAGTCCGCAACGTGGACAAATCAGTGACGCATGTTGGCATAGCGCATGGCGCGCAGGGCCTCGCGCTTGTCCTGCTCCTCACGTAGAGCCTGACGCTTGTCGAATTCCCTCTTGCCTCGGGCAAGGGCGATTTCCGCTTTGACGCGACCGTCCTTGAAATACAGGCTCAACGGCACAATCGTGTATCCCTTGGCCTCGATGCCGCGAGCGAGCTTCGTGATCTGCACGCGATGCAGCAACAGCTTACGCTTGCGCTTGGGCGCATGATTGTTCCATGTGCCGTTCAGGTATTCGGGGATATTCGCCCCCTCAAGCCACATCTCTCCACGGCGATCGATGGAAACGAACGCCTCGGACAGAGACGCGCGGCCTTCGCGCAATGACTTGACCTCAGTGCCGGTCAACGCCAATCCGGCCTCATACTTGTCTTCGATGGCGTAGTCGTGCCGGGCCTTCTTATTCTGCACGATCAGCTTTTCGCCGGCCTCCTTGGGCATGGGTTCCCTCCTTTCGTGGGTGCAACGCAACATATGAGAATATCATGAACCATCTGCACATACGAACAAGGCCCCAAACGGGGCCTTGCATAACGTAATTCGGTACAGCCGGATCAGTGAACGTACCAGTACTGACCGGGATTGTACAGAACGCGCTGGCTGACGATGAACTCGCCCTTGACGTTCATTTCGGAAATCAGAATCGAGTTGCCGTACACGGCTTCCACCACGGCCACGTGACCGTAGTAGCCATCAGCGCCAGCCACACCCGGCGGGAAGGAGAGAGCCGCGCCAACCTGCGGGCTGTGATCCACCCGCAAACCGTATTGGGGAGCGTAAATGTACCACTGGCCGCCATTGTGCAGGAACGATGGCGTGCCGATGCCCATCTCCTTACGCCGGTTGTACGCATACCACGTGCATTGGCCGGCCACATACCGGTTGCCGACATCACCATTCGAGGTGCCCTGTCCCGTGCTTCCGCCGGCAGACGTGCTGCCACCGGAGGGAGCGGACGGAGCAGGTGCGGAAGGAGCAGGTGCGGCCGAACCACCAGTGCTCTGCTGGCCGCTGCTGACCTGGCCGTTGGCGGTTGCCTGTTCCTTGATGTACTGCTGGTTGTAGGAATCCACCTGAGAAGCGATCAGCACGGTCTGCGCGGCCTGCTTCGCCGACTGGGACTTCAGGCTGGACACCATACCGGTCAGTTCATTGCGCCTGGCTTCGCCCTCCTGGCGCAGCTGTTCCAGAGCATCACGCTCATTTTGCGCGGTTTCCGCGGCGCTCTGAGCCGCGGCGGCCTTGTTGTCGGCCTGGGTCTTCAGTGTGGCGATCTGCTTCTCGATCGCGTCCAGACGCTCGCTGCGGTTCATCGAGGTATTAAGCTCGGTGGCCGCTGAGGAGGCAGCATTAGCCTCGTTACGAGACAGTGCGTCACGCGACTGCATCGAGTTGACGAAGTCCTTGGTACTCGAGGCACCAGTGACCACGCTCATAATCTCCGAGGCATCGGAACCATGCTGCTCTTCACGGGCCAATTGGGCCACAGCGGCATGGGCGTCGTCGTAGTCCTTACCGGTTTTCTCGATCTGAGCCTCGAGATCTTCCTTGTCCTTCTGCGCGGCTTCCCGTCTTGAGGCAGCGGCATCGGCTTCTTCCTGAGCCGTGGCGGCGTCGGCATTGGCCTGGGTGACTTTATCCTGCGCGGCGACGATCTTGTTGTTGGTCAGATCATCCAATTCCATGATCTTGTCGGCCAGTTCGGTGCTCGCACCGGCTAGCTGCTGCTTTAGATGGGCTTCACGCTGCACGGATGCGGCATGCTGGCTCTGCGCATTGACCAAATTCGAATAGGTGTTTGCCCGCGCCGGCTGAACAGGGCTGGCCAGCAGCCCGGCCACGCATATGGCGCTGGCCGCGCATGCGGCCAACACTGGCCTCATCGTTTTCGCCTTAGTCATATAAATCCTTTCCGTCGCAATAGACCACACCATAACATGCGAATCTGGGAACGCCACCCGCAGTGAGTGTGATACGTCTTACGCGCGAAGGTACCGTCGCAGAGAAATGGTGGAGGCAATCACCGAAAGCAGCACCGCCCCCACGACCAGGAACGGGGAAATCAGCAGCACGGTCATCTGATTCACGTACGGAATCCAAGTCACTGATTGAGCCAACCACCCGGTGATGAACACATGCACGATTACCGACAACATCACGCAGGAGAGTATCGAACCGATACCGGAAGCGATGGCGCCTTCCAAGATGAAGGGCAGACGAATCGTCCAGTTCGAGGCACCCACGTACCGCATGATTTCGGTTTCAGTGCGTCTGGATGCTGCGGACATGCGAATCGTAGTACCGGTCAGCAGGATGGCCACCAACACCATTACGCCTGCCAGAACGGCCGTGACCGCAGTGGCGCGATTCAGAATGGCGAATACGGGATCGAAGATCTGCCGCTGATCGGTGACGTCTTCCACGCCCTCCTTACTGGAGAGCACTTCGGCGACCACCTGATACTTGGTGGGGTCCTTGAGCTTCAGCCACAGGGAATCCTGCATATCGTCGGCAGTCAGCGTACGACCTTGGAATTCGCCATTCGGGTACTGCTTGGTGAAGGTGTTGTTGTAGAAGTCCTGCTTGCTCACATAGTTGATGTTGGACACCACATCGTTGAGCTCGTCGCGGATGGTCTTCTGCAGTGCCGTGATTTCGGCCGCAGACGGCGACTTACCGGATGCGCAGTTGGCGGACTGGCTCGTACCATCCGGGCACAGCCAAACCACGACTTCGACCTTGTCATACCAATCGCCCTTGGCCTTGGTGATCTGGGCCTGAGTAAGCACGGAAGCGCCGATGAACAGGAATGAGATGAACGTGACCAGCATGAGCGAGAGCAGCATGGACAGGTTACGCCTCAGATTGGTTCCTGTTTCAGACAGGATGAATCGCATACGCATGGGCTACTCCTCCTTGCCTTCGCTGGTTGCACTCTGGGATTCGGCGCTCGGCGGCGCAGGTGGGGCTGGCGGAGCCGGCGGCATAGGCACCTCGTCTGCTTGCACTGACGAGGGCTCGGCCTGGTTCGTCCCTTCGCCGTCGCCGACGGACTGCTGCTCAGGTATCTCACCGGCAACGGACGTCTCCGGCACAGCGAGCGTTTCGGAAACCTCGACTGTCGTACTGCTGACACTTTCCTCGGGATGCAACGAATCGAAAGCCTGGGTGGCTTCGAGGGATGCAGCCTGCTCGTCCAAAGTCAGGCCCTTGCCCCATGTCAACGTGTCTTCCAACGGCGCAAAAGTCTCACCGTAGCGGCCGGTTCGCCCGGAATGCACGGAATTGGCCAGACGTGCGATGCCTTCGGACGGCTCGCCCTCCTCCGGCGCGGCGATGGCGTTGGTCCGGGCATCGGGGATGTGGTTGGCCCTGCCGAATTTAGCTTCGGCCTCGGCATCGGGGAAGTACAGGGCGGAATCGTAGGAACCGTGGGCCTCATCACGCACGATCTTGCCACCGTGCAGTTCGACAACGCGCTTGCGCATCGAGTTGACGATCTCTTCGTTATGTGTGGCCATCACGATGGTGGTGCCGGTACGGTTGATAGCGTCCAACACCTCCATAATGCCCAGCGATGTGGTCGGGTCAAGGTTGCCGGTGGGCTCGTCGGCCAACAGGATCTGCGGGTGGTTCACATACGCACGGGCGATGGCCACGCGCTGCTGCTCGCCACCGGACAGCTCATGCGGATAGTTCTTCTCTTTGCCGGTAAGACCCACGGTGTCCAGCACCTTGGGCACCAAAGACTTAATGGTGGAACGGCGGGTACCGATCACCTCGAGCGCGAACGCCACGTTCTCCCACACGGTTTTGTTGTTGAGCAGCTTGTAGTCCTGGAACACGAAGCCCAGCGTACGGCGGTAATGCGGCACCTGACGGTTAGCGATACGGCGCAAGTCGTTGCCGGCCACACGAATCTCACCGCTGGTGGCCTCCTCCTCGCGCAACAGCAGGCTCAGCAGCGTGGTTTTACCGGATCCGGATGCGCCCACCAGGAACACGAAGTCGCCACGCTCTATGCTGAGGTTGATGCCATCAAGCGCGGGACGAGTACCCTTGGGGTAAATCTTGGACACATCGTCCAATGCAATCAAAGCCATGATTACTCCTCGTTCTCGGCAGCACGACGCTGTTCATGACGCCAGCGGATGCCGGCTTCGATGAAGTTGTTGATGTCACCATCGAACACGGCCTGGGTCTGGCTGGTCTCGTAACCGGTACGCAGATCCTTGACCATCTGGTAGGGATGCAGCACGTAGGAACGCATCTGATCGCCCCAGCTGGCCTTGATGTCTCCGGCGAGCTCCTTCTTCTTCTTGGCCTCTTCCTCGTGTCGCAGCACCAGCAATCGGGACTGGAGCACGGCCATGGCGGAGGCGCGGTTCTGAATCTGCGAGCGCTCGTCCTGCATGGTGACCACGATGCCGGTGGGCAAGTGGGTGATGCGCACGGCGGAGTACGTGGTGTTCACACCCTGGCCGCCGGGGCCGGAGGAGCAGTAGGTGTCCACACGGATATCCGTGTCCGGAATGTCAACGTGATCGGTGGCCTCAACCAGAGGCACCACTTCCACAGCGGCGAAGCTGGTCTGGCGGCGGCCCTGATTGTCGAACGGGGAGATACGCACCAGACGGTGAGTGCCGCCTTCCACAGACAGTCGGCCATATGCATAAGGGGCGTCCACCTGGAACGTGGCGGACTTGATGCCGGCCTCTTCGGCGTAGGAGGTGTCCATGACCTTGGCCTTGAAGCCGTTGCGCTCGCAGTAGCGCAGGTACATGCGCAGCAGCATCTGCGCGAAGTCGGCGGCATCCACGCCACCCGCGCCGGAGCGGATGGTCACCACGGCGGAACGTTCGTCGTATTCGCCGTCAAGCAGGGTCTGTATCTCCATTTGGTCGAGATCCTTCTGAATCTCGCCGATCTCGTTCTGCGCCTCGTCCAAGGATTCCTGATCCTGTTCCTCCTGGCCGAGCTCGACGAGCGTCTCCACGTCGTCGATGCGCTGGGATGCGGAAGTCAGACGCTTGAGCTGCGATTCCGCTGCGGAGAGCTTGCTGGTGATTTTCTGTGCGTTGTCAGGGTTGTCCCACAATCCCGGAGCCGCCGCCTGCGCCTCAAGATCCTTGATATCCGCCTTGAGACGGTCCACATCCAACGCCTTGGCGATGGAATCGTACTTGGCGCGAGCTTCGCCAATCGTCTGGGTAAAGTCAAATTCTGCCATCGTGTCTTACCTTAACTGTTGATACTTCGAGTTTTCTTGGATGTCGCGTCCTCGTTGACAGCCTTCGCACATTCCGTAATGGTTCTGGCACCGCGATGTTGTGATGTCGTAAGAGTGTTTCTGCAGCCGATCAGCAGACTTTTCTCGTCACTCCTTCTGCATCAGACGCGCTCAACCGCGGGCGCAAATGCACGAAGGCAACGTCAAAGACCTGCATAGATAGCAGGGACAATCAGGGAGCCAAGCATGGCAACAGCCACGACGATGCACACCACGCGCACGATGGTGCGGCGGCGGTTTTCGCGCTGTTGTCGGCTGTCCTGATATTCACTCACGAGGTCAGTAGTGTACTCACCACTTACGACCGCATGATTTGCTGCCCACGCCGCTTCTGCCGCCCGGACCCCACGGGCCCTGCCCCTGCGCCTTGAGGGTTGCGAGGTGGTGTTTCATGGCCACCAGCATGATATGCGTGTCTTCCAGTCCAAGATGCCGTTCGTTATGGGCTGAATCAAGCGCTCCCTGACGCTTGGCATAAGCATCAAGCGTGTTATCACCATAGGGGTGTTCATCGTTGGGCACTGAGCCAGGATCCCATTGCCTGCTCATGGGCAGGGTGTCGATGATGGTGATGCGACCGGCGCGATAGGCTTCGGCGTATCCGGCGACATTTAGCATGAACCAGCTGTGTTCGAAGGTGGCATTGTGCGCCACATATGGCTGCTGGGTCAGGCGCGCGAGCAGACCGGTCTGGGCTTCCGGCCATTCATCGAAAAGCCGATGACCGGCCTTGCTGCTGCGGTCTCGCACATCGATACCTGTGAGTTTGCGAATGAGTTCGTTGCCGAGAGCCGCATTGGCCGGGGGAACACCGAAGTCAAGGCGAGACTGGCCATAGGCGTCACCGGCATCGTAGTAGCCCTGCTCATACGCATAGCCGTTCGCGGCACCGGCTGGGCGCGGACTGACCATGTTCATAAATTCAAAGCCGACATCGATGATGTAGTCGCGAGCCGGATCGGTACCGGTGGTTTCGATGTCGATGCCCATCACCATGTCCACGTCGCGTCCCGGCAGGTAGGCATCACGCCAATCCGATTTGGGCTTATGCGCGGCGGCACCAGAACTTGACGAGTCATTGCTAAACAAGGTGACGCTCCCACCCGGTGCCGTTGCACCGGAGAGGTTGGCACGAGCCATATCCACCCTACCCGCGTGGCTTTGCTCACGCTTGGCCCTGCGCCGTTCGGCTCTGGCGTTGAGAATCGCCGCGGAGCGGTCTTGGATATCGTCGAGGGCGATATCCACAGTGCCGGCAAAACCGTCCGCACCTTCAGCCTCGGCATCAAGTGTGCCTTGATTGGGATCTGCTGTGGCGCTGGAATACGGTTTGAGCACCGCTGCCATGCCTCTCCCCTGCCGTTCACGACTTACCTTCCACAGGTGCCGGCGCTCCCCCGCATCAAGCAAGGTGTTGATGGTGTCGTTCAATCGCCGATTGACATAAGCCAGTGCGCGTGGCAGACGGTAGGATGCGATGATTCGATCAAAGTCAGTCATGAATGCGGTGTTGCATTGCGCGATGATCGGCTCCAAGCGATCGCGCACGGCGTAGTCGGCTTTGAGTGCATCATGGATGGCTTGAGGGGCCGGATTGTCACCGGCCGTGTGGCCAAGTCCGCCAAACAGGTCAAGCGAACGTACCCACCGCCAATCAATGGGGTTATCATCCGCGTCCTTGGTCATGACCATCGCCCACTGAGCGATGTCATCTTTGGCGGTCTCAAGCCAGGCGGAATCGGTCATAATGCAAAACCAAGTTCTTCGGCGGCCTCTGTGGGTACCGGATCGTCGCACCAGAGGTCTTCGAGATTTTCGCTGGTGGTCAGCGAACGGATTTCAGCCTTGTCGATGTATAGTTCGCCGCTCAGGTGATCGGTCTCGTGCTGGAAGATACGAGCCGGCCAACCGTGCAGCTGTTCGCTGTGATGTTTGCCGTCTTCATCGTCCCATTCAGCGGTGATGTCAAGCCAGCGCTTACGCACGGCCTGATAGCCATCAAAGCTCAGGCATCCCTCGAAGAAGCTGGTGGTCTTCTCCCCCACCGGCGTGTACTTGGGGTTGATGATCACATGGAACGGGAACTCGGCGATTTCACGCGGATCGTCCTCATCGTCACGCACATGGTCCTCGACTACGGCAAGCGCCAATCCGAGCCCGATCTGCGTGGCGGCCAAGCCCACTCCAGGCGCTTCGAGCATGGTGGTGTGCATGGTGTCGATGAGTTTGGCAAGCGTGCGCTTGGAAAGTTGGCCATTGTAGGCCACGGTCTGCTGGCGCAGCACTGGTTCACCAGCCTGCACGATGGGCAGAATCTGTTCTTTGCCGCCGGATTTAATCAGACGTTCGACATCGCGGTTAAGTTCCAAGTCTACTTTGGCGTTTTTTCCAAACATGTGTTTTCCTTTGCTGCTCCCGCTGGCGGGAGCTGTCGAATGGAATGAGACTGAGGGTGGTTCCATGCGGTTCAGCCTCATCAACCACTCTCAGTCAGCCTGCGGCTGACAGCTCCCGCCAGCGGGAGCAAAGCCGTGGTGTGTTATAGCGCCAGTTCTTCGGCCACGATCTTGGCGAGGCGGGTGCAGACTTCGTCGGCGTAGGCCTGGGTGGCTGCCTCGGCCATCACGCGCACGAGCGGCTCGGTGCCGGAGGGACGCAGCAGCACGCGGCCGGAGTCGCCCAGCAGCTGTTCCTCGTGGGCCACGGCTTCCTGGATGCGCTTGTTGGCGGCGGCGGCCTTCTTGTCGACGTTCGGCACATTGATGAGGGTCTGCGGCAGCTGCGGGAAGTCTGCGGCAAGTTCCTTGAGGCTCTTGCCGGACTTGACGACCTCATTGCACAGGGTCAGGGCAGTAAGGGTGCCGTCGCCGGTGGTGGCGAACTCACGGTTGATCACATGGCCGGACTGTTCGCCGCCGAGGGAGTAATCGCCCTTGAGCATTTCTTCCAGCACGTAGCGATCACCCACGCCGGTTTCCACGGTCTTGATGCCCATGTCTTTCAGGGCGAGCTTCAGCCCGAGGTTGCTCATCACGGTGACCACGAGGGTGTCGTGGTTGAGCTTGCCTTCACGCTGCTTGGCGCGGGCGAGGATGCCCATGATCTGATCGCCGTTGATCATGTTGCCGTCTTCGTCCACTGCCAGGCAGCGATCGGCGTCACCGTCGAAAGCTACGCCCATCACAGCATCGGTGGCTTTGACCATGGCCTGCAGCTGCTCGGGGTGGGTGGAGCCGGCGTTCTTGTTGATGTTGTAGCCGTCCGGCGAGGCGTTGATCACGATGACGTCCGCACCGGCACGGCGCAGCGCTTCGGGGGCCACCACGGAAGTGGCGCCGTTGGCGCAGTCGGCCACGATCTTCAGGCCCTTGAGCGGCTTGGGCTGGGTCTGGTCATCGTTCAGCGGCGCGATGGTGGAAACCAGATGGTCGATGTACAGGTTGGTGGCGGTGGTCTGGTCGTGGCTCACGCGGCCCACGCCAGCACCGGTCGGGCGGTCCCAGTCCTGGCCGAGCACGGCCTCGATGTCGTCTTCCTTCTGGTCGGGCAGCTTGAAGCCGCCGCGTGCGAAGAACTTGATGCCGTTGTCGGGCATCGGGTTGTGGGAGGCGGAAATCACGGCACCCATTTCGACGTTGAGCACGCTAGTCAGGTAGGCCACGCCAGGAGTGGGGATGATGCCGGCATCGATCACGTCGAAGCCGCCGGCAGACATGCCTGCGGACAGCGCGGAAGCCAGGAAATCACCGGAAACGCGGGTATCACGGCCCACCAGCGCACGGCGGCGGCCCTCGGGCTGGTCGTCCTGCGTACCGGCGTCACCGAGCACACGCACGGCGGCGTCGCCCAGATCCAGCGCCAGTCGTGCGGTCAAATCCCTATTGGCCAGTCCTCGTACGCCATCGGTTCCAAACATGTTCGGCATAATGAAGTTCCACTCCTTGTATCGCGTTACCCGCACCATCGTAGTCGCTGCGCTCCACCCCAAACACCAACCCAACGAAAAACCGCCACGGAATCTGCGCCGGGGGTCCATCAGCGAAGCAAATCATCGGATCAACCGAGGAAACACCCCACTGAACAACCCTCAGCGAGGCAAAACCACGAACCAGTCGAAAATTCACCCCGCTCACAGCCCCTCAGCGAAGCAAAACCACGAACCGATTGAGGATGTACCCCACTGAGCAGTCACCAGCGAAGCACAACCTCGACCAAACCGAGGAAACACCCCACTGAACGGCCCTCAGCGAAGCAAAACCCGCAATCATTCCCCGTATCCTTCCGCTCGTCGACCGGTACATTGCCGGCCTTGAGTGAGAATACGCTGTTGGGGATTGGTTGCGGGTTTTATGTTGGAATGTGGGCGAGGTTCCTCGCGGAAGGGACTCCCCTCAGAGAGGGGAGCCAGAAATCAGAGGGCCTCGTTGTATTCGCGGACCTTGAGGGTGCGGTGGGAGGAGGCCACGTTTTCGACGATCAGACGCTTCAGGGCGTTGTCGGCGGCAATGTGTTCCTCAAGCCAGGCGTCACCAAGCTTGGTCAGCGTGGCGGGATCGGCGTAGCCCGGGTACAGGCCGTTGAGCAACGCCTCGGCCATGTGATAGGTCTTGTTGGCCCAGACCCAGTCAACGGTCTCGAAATACTTGGCGGCAAACGGCTCGACCAGATCGGCTCGCGGAGTGGCGGAGAAGCCACGGGCCACGGCCTCAAGCTGGGAGTTGGTCAGTTCGTCGTTGTGCAGCGCCTGATCCCAAGCCCATTCCTTGGCCTCAACCGTGGCCATCGAAGCGCGAGCGCCGTAAGCGAACTCACGGTTTTCAGTGGTGTCCTTCTTGGCAAGCTGCGCGTCCACGTCCTCGTTGGTCATCTCGTTGACGGAGGTGAGCGACTGGATGATGGTCCATGTGAAGTTGTTGTCGATGTCCAGACCGTCCAGCTTCACGGTACCGTCCAGCAGACCACGCGCATTGGCGGCGAATGCCGCGTCACCCTCTTCGCCATAGCCCAGGTACGCGGTGGCAAGCTGGAACTGGGTGTCCGAACCGGCTTCGGCGGCGTTGGCCAGCGTCCACAGCTCGGCGGCCACGTGGCGCAGCACCTCCTCGCGACGTGCGGGGGCCACATAGTGGTGGGCGGTGGTGCTCATGCAGGCCAGTGCATAGCGGAAGGTGGTGGATTCGGTTTCCGTGGCCAGCAGACGCAGGGTCATGTCCACGAAGCGTTCGGCCGGGAATTCGCCGTCACGGGTCATATCCCAGAAGGCGAGCCAGGTCACGGCGCGGGCCAGAGCATCGTCGAAACGCTGCAGGTTGGCTTCGGCGAAGGCCTGAGACTCGGCATCGAAGCGAATCTTGGTGTAGGTCAGGTCATCGTCGTTAATCAGCACGAAGGCCGGGCGCTGCTTGCCGGCCGCGGCTTCGACGATGGTGGTCTCGCCGTCCACATCGAGCTCGAACTGTTCAGTGCGCACGATCTTGCCGGTCTCGGCATCTTCGTTGTAGAAACCGATGGCCAGACGATGCGGGCGCAGCACCGGGTGCTCGGCCGGGGCGCTCTGGGTGAGCTTGAGCTCGGCGATGGTGCCGTTGGCGTTCATCTTAATATCGGCGGCGATCGTATTGATGCCGGATTCCTCGAGCCACTTGGCGCTCCAGGCCTTCAGGTCACGGCCGGAGGTCTTCTCCAGCTCGCCCAGCAGGTCGGCCAGCGTGGCGTTGGAATAGGCATGGCGGATGAGGTAGTTGTGGATGCCTTCGAAGAAGCGCTCACGGCCCACGTAGAACACCAGCTGTTTCAAGACGGACGCGCCCTTGGCATAGGTGATGCCGTCGAAGTTGACGTAGGTGTCGTTGAGGTCGTTGATCGGGGCGACGATCGGGTGCGTGGTGGGCAGCTGATCCTGACGCAGCGCCCAGCTCTTCTCGCCGGAGCAGAAGGTGGCCCAGGCATCGTGCCATTCGGTGGCCTCGGCGGTGGCCAGCGTGGAGGTGAACTCCGCGAAGGACTCGTTGAGCCACAGGTCGTTCCACCACTTCATGGTCACGTAGTCGCCAAACCACATGTGAGCCAGCTCGTGCAGCACGGTGACCACGCGGCGCTCGGCCAGCGCATCGGTCACCTTGGACTCGAACACGTAGGAGTCGCGGATGGTGACCATGCCGATGTTCTCCATGGCGCCCGCGTTGTATTCAGGCACGTAGATCTGGTCGAACTTGGCGTACGGATAAGGCACGCCCCAGGTCTTGGCGTAGAACGCGAAGCCCTTCTTGGTGATGTCGAACAGATAATCGACGTCCTTGGAGAAGGCCTCGGCCAGGGACTGGCGGCAATACTGGGCCATCGGCACGGTACGGCCATCCTCGTTAAGGTATTCGGTGTGCCATTCGGCGTACGGGCCGGCGCAGATGGCGGTCAGGTAGGAGCTCATCACCGGGGTCGGCTGGAAGTCCCAGAGGCGGGTGCTTTCGTTCGGCTTATCGCCAAGTGTGCCGTCCAGGGTTTCGCGCGGATCGTCCTCGATGGTGGCGACCGGCATGTTGGAGGTGACGATCCAGCTGGCGGGAGCGAGCACCTTGAAATCGAAGGTGGCCTTCAGGTCAGGTTGGTCGAACACGGCGTAGACGCGGCGGGCATCCGGCACCTCGAACTGGGAGTACAGGTAGATGTTGCCATCGGACGGGTCGACCGAACGGTGCAGGCCTTCGCCGGTGTTGGAGTAGCGGCACAGCGCCTCGACGGTGACCTCGTTCTTTTCCTTCAGATCCGTAAGCTCAATGCGGTTGTCCTGGAACGCCGTAGCCGGGTCCAGAGACTTGCCATTGAGCTCGATGGCGGTGACCTCATCGGCAATCAGGTCAAGGAATGTCGATGAACCAGGCTTTGCACTGAAGCAGATCAGCGCCTTGGAACCGAAGTTCTTCGGGCCAACCGTCAGGTCAAGGTCGACATGATAGTGAATCGGTGCCTCAACGATGGCCTTGCGTGCTTCGGCCTCGACACGAGTGAGATTGGAACCGGGCATGACTTCAATTACTCCTTACGGTCGTCCCTGGATAATCCTGATCAGTTGTTGTCTACGATTTCGACGTCTTGAGCGATGTCGGCCACGACAGGCACGATCATCGGCTTACGGTGAAGCTGACGGGCGACCCATCCGCCGAGTGTACGACGCATAATCTGCTGCAGCTTGTAGGTGTCGCGAGTGCCCTGCATCATCGCGTCGTTCAGCTGTTCGACAATCTGGTGACGCACCTTGTCGAACTCGCTTTCGTCTTCGGCCACGGCGTTCAGGTAGATCTTCGGGCCGGTAACGACCTCGTGGTTATCGGTATCGACCACCACGAACGCGGAGACGAAGCCTTCAGTACCAAGGATGCGGCGCTTCTCGAGTTCGTCATCGGTCAGCTCGCCAACCGAATCGCCATCGACGTACACGTAGCCGCACGGCACGGAGCCGACGACTGCGGCCTTGCCGTGATACAGGTCGACCACGTCGCCGTCCTCGGCCAGCACCACGTTCTGCGGGTCGACACCGGTCTTGACGGCAATCAGTCCGTTGGCCACCAGATGGCGGTTTTCGCCGTGGATAGGCATGGCGCACTTGGGCTTGACGATATTGTACATGTACAGCAGCTCGCCCTCATTGCAGTGACCGGACACGTGCACGGCGGCATTGTCGCGGTTGACGACCTTGGCGCCGAGCTGCACCAGCTTGTTGATGACCTTGTAGACGCCGTGCTCGTTACCCGGAATCAAGGAGCTGGCGAGAATCACCGTGTCGAACTCATTGATATGGATGTCACGGTGGTTGCCGTCGGCGATACGGCCAAGGGCGGCCATCGGCTCACCTTGGGAGCCGGTGCACATGTAGACGAGCTTGTCGTCCTGAATGTCGTTGGCCTTCTTGAGGTCTACAACGGTGCCTTCAGGAATGTGCAGATAGCCAAGATCGGCGGCGATGGACATGTTGCGCACCATCGAACGGCCGACGAACACGACCTTGCGGCCGTACTTGTGGGCGGCATCCACCACCTGCTGCACGCGGTGCACATGGGAGGAGAAGCTGGCGACGATGATCTTGCGGGTAGCCTGCGCAAATGCCTGGTCAAGAGCCGGGCCGATGGAGGTCTCCGGCTTGACGAAGCCAGGAACCTCGGCGTTGGTGGAATCCATCATCAAAAGATCCACACCCTTTTCGCCGATCTTGCCGAACTCCACGAGATCGGTGATGCGGTGATCGAGCGGCAGCTGGTCGAGCTTGATGTCGCCCGTGTCAATCAGGGAGCCGGCTGGGGTCTTGACGTAAACGGCCAGGGCATCCGGGATGGAGTGGGTGACGTTGACGAATTCGAGGTCGAACGGACCCACCTTGAGCTTGTCGCGGCCGGAGACCTCCACCTTGGCGGGGTTCTGGCGGTGTTCCTTGCACTTGGCGTCCACAAAGGCAAGAGTCAGTTTGGAACCAATCAGTGGAATATCCGGGCGCAGCTTCAGCAGGTAAGGCACGCCACCGATGTGGTCTTCATGGCCGTGGGTGAGCACCAGGGCGTCGACCTTGTCGAGACGGTTCTTGATGTAGCTGAAATCAGGCAGGATGAGATCGACGCCCGGCTGCTCCTCTTCGGGGAAGAGCACGCCGCAGTCGATAAGCAGCAGGTGACCGTTGTATTCGATCACGTTCATGTTGCGGCCGATTTCGCCCAAGCCGCCGAGCGGCGTGATGCGCATGGAGCCCTTGCGGTACTTCGGCGGGGCGATCAGCACGGCATCCTGCTGGGGAGCGGTGGCCTGCTGGGTGGCGTTGATCTTACGAGACGGCGTGCGGCTGTTGGAACCGTTGGCCTTGCTGTTGCGGGCGGAACCGCGACGACGAGAGTTGGAGCTTTTGGTTGTCTTTGATTTCTTCTGTTCTGTTGCCATAACTTCTTAATTGTTTTCTTGAGTGTTGCTTCCGCTCTGTCATGCGGAAGCGGCGGGATGGCAACCCGTATGCAGGGGCTTAGAGCAGTCCGGCGGCGCGCATGCCCTCTTCAGCCTTGTCGAGCTGAGCGGCATCGGGGCCGATATTCGGCAGGCGCATGGTGGTGGAGGGAATAACTCCTCTGACCTTCAGCGCGGCCTTGGCCATGACGGCCTGATAGCCGTCGCCATTGAGCGCGTGGACAAGCGGGGCAAGCTGATTGGCAAGACGGCGGGCGGTGGTGATGTCGCCTCGATCAAATGCCTGGACAAGCTGCTGCATGGGGTTGGAGGCGACATGGGCAATCACCGAAATGATGCCGACGGCGCCAATGGAAAGGAACGGCAGGAACAAGCCGTCATCGCCGGAATACCAGGCGAGGCCGGTGCGCTGCTGCTTCTCCACTGCGGCTGCAAGATCGCCGGTGGCGTCCTTGACAGCCTTGACGTGTTCGAGTTCGGCCAAACGGTCGTAAGTGCTGACCTTGACCTTCAAGCCGGTACGGCCGGGAACGTCATAGACGATAATCGGCTTTTCGGCGGATTCGTCGACGGCCCTGTAATGGCCGACGATACCGTCCTGCGAGGGGCGGGAATAATAGGGCATGACGACGAGCACCGCATCGGCGCCCGCTTCCTGAGTCTGCTCGACCATACGCACGGTATGAGCCGTGTCATTGGATCCAGCACCGGAAATCACCGGAACGTCAACGACTTCCTTGACCGCCTTGACCAGATTAACCTTCTCGTCCATGTGGGTGACCGGCGATTCACCAGTGGTGCCATTGACCACCAGACCATCCGCACCATCGGCGACGAGCTGCTTGGCGAGCTTCTGCGCAGCATCGAAATCGACACTGCCGTCGGATTTCATAGGGGTTACCATAGCCGGCAGAATGCGACCAAAAGGCGCTGGGTCAAGAAGATGCATGTCATGCTCACTCATAGTGTTCACCGTACTTCCCAATGTGGACTCTTATATTACGTACCATTATGGCCGGCAGCCGCCAGTCAATCGTTCGTCACGTCTTGACTGGCGACTACCGCCGGCTTACAGATCAAGGAAGTGATCGAGGCCGATGGTCAGGCCAGCAGGGGCGTCAGTGGCGAGCTTGCGAACGGCAAGCAGCACGCCCGGCATGAAGCTGGTGCGGTCGAAGCTATCGGCACGAATGGTGAGTTGCTCGCCGGCGTTGCCGAACAACACTTCCTCATGGGCGTTGAGGCCGCGCAGGCGCACGGCATGCACGTGAATGCCGTCGACCACCTGACCGCGTGAGCCGCCGTCGGTTTCGGTGGCATCCGGCACGGGAGCCATACCGGCGGCCTTGCGCGCTTCGGCGATGCCATGGGCAGTGTGGATGGCGGTGCCAGAGGGGGCGTCCACCTTGGTGGGGTGGTGCAGTTCGATGACTTCCGCGGATTCGAAGTATTTGGCGGCCTTGGTGGCAAAGTAGTCGGCCAGCACAGCGGAAATCGCGAAGTTGGGGGCGATGAACACCTTCTGGGTTTCGGGCTTGGGCCCGCCCGCGATGGCTTCCTTGACCTGGGCGAGCTTCTCATCAGTCCAGCCAGTGGTGCCGACCACCACATCCACGCCTTGGCCAATCAGGGTAAGTACGTTGTTCAGGCTGACGGACGGTACCGTGAACTCGACCACGACATCAGTGTTGTCGGAGGCGATCCGGGTCAGGTCGTCACCGGCGTCCAAAGCAAGCGCCAGCTGTGTGTCCGCGGCGTTGTTCACTGCTTCGACCACATACGAGCCCATACGTCCTTTGGCACCGACCACCGAAACCTTGATCATTCGTACTCCCCGCTTCTTGTTAACGCTGTTATTCAACCGGCAATCAGCCTATCACCAGCAAGGCCTCGCGCCAATACCCGCGTCCATCTACACACGCCGTTTGGCCAGCGCCCAACCAGCCAAGGCCAGCGGTACTGAAGCCAGCGTGAATAGGAACGGCAGCATCATGCCGACATGCGGGCTGGAGGCGTCGAGCACAATGCCAGCCACGGATGAGCCGATTGATGTACCGACCGTGCCTGCGGTGGTCACCCAGCTCAGGCCTTCGGTCAGGGATTCAGGCGGCACCAAATCCTTGACGATGAGATTGCCGGTGGCGAATGTTGGCGAGACCACAAGTCCGGCCAGAATCTCCATGGCGCCCAACAGGATGAGGTTGTCCATGGTCAGGCGGAAGAACACGTATCCCACAGTCAACAGGCTGAGGAACATCACCATATGTGCCCAATGGGAACCCTTGATCTTCCGCGAGCCGAAAACCAGTGCTCCGATGCAGGAGCCGACTGCGAACATGGCCAGCTGCAGGCCGAGGAAAGGCTCTAGCCCCATGGATTTCATCATGGCGGTGATCGACACGTCAAAGGAGGTAAAGCTCATGTTGAATACGATGAACACGGCCAGCAGAGGCAACACACCGGCATAGAGCAACACACTCTTGGGCTTGGCTCCGCTGCGTTTGAGCTGGCGGAGCGTCAGCTGATCGGCGTCATCGCTTGGTGTTGGATGGCCATTGTCGGCGGCAGCCACAGTGACCTGTTCCACGATGACCGGCGGTTGGGTGGATCTCAGTGAGAAGAACACGGTGCCGCCTATGCCGCAAGCCATGGTTGGCACAAACAGCTGAGAAACCGGGTGCACCGAGGTGGCCAACCACGCGGCCAGGATCGGACCGAGGATAAATACAATCTCATCGATGGCCGCTTCCATGGCGTAAGCGGTGTTGAGTAGTTGCTCGCCATCTTCGGCACCGCGCAACGCATATGACCAGCGGGTTCTGACCAAGGCGCCAAAGGAGAACTGGGTCAGACCCATGATGATGGCCAATACGAACAACAGTGGAATCGGCACTCGTATCAGCGCTGCGAAGGCGAAGGCCAGCATGGCGACGATTTGCACGGCGAGTGCAAGACGGCCGACACGAGCCTGGCCGAATCGGTCGAAAGCGCGCGCGTAGAACGGGGTGACACAGCTCATGGCGAGCACATAGGCAGCGCTCATGGTGCCGGCAATCGTCCAGTTATCGTACAAATGATTGAGTGCCAGCACAATGCCAAGGCTCATCATGGAGATTGGCAGACGGGCCACTGCCCCGGATATGCAGAACGCTTTGGTTCCGGGCAGCGAGAACAGCCGCTGGTACGGCGAATGGGTGGCAGACGACTTGGATACAGCGCGAGCCGTAGACACGTGCAACTCCTTACTGGTGCGTTGTTCGGCACGTGCGCCCGCCCACACGTGCCTTCCGAGGGTAGCGGTGCCCGAGCAACGTCACGCGGCGCGTTTCAACCGCGGACCCACACTGTCGGGCACGCGCTCGTCACGCCGGCCAGCTGGAGTACAGGTCATGAGCCTTGCGACTCAGTCGTTGTCAGATTGTTCGGGGATCCCGGAGCTCAACTCGGTAAGGATTTCCTGTTTGGTTTTCGCGCGGGCATGAAGCTCGCGCAAGCCTTCATCAGGCTCACTGACATAGTAGAGAGTGGCGTCGATACTGTCCAATTCCACGCCCTCGACCGTGGCGAGCAGTAACCGATACATGTCGAGCTGAGCGAGTTTATGCTCCACATCATCCGGCTTGGTAGACCGATGACCGGTTTTCCAATCGACCACGGTGTACCGTTTGGAGGTATCGGCTGGATTGATTCCGCCGAGGAACACCGCGTCCAATTTGCCGTTCACGATGCCGACTTCCGGCACATCCACCACGATTGAGCGTTCGGCCCATACCGGGGTGCGTTGCGCCCATGAAGACGAGGCCAGACGGTGCTGCCATATCATGAGGTTCCGGTCGCAGGCCGGTACGGATTGTTGGTCGATGGCATTCAGGTCGGCCAATAGGTCGCTGCGGGATACGCCATTGCCGGTGGTAATGATTTCGGCGGCGCTGGAATCAACCGACGATGCGGCCTCATCCGGCTTACCGGCATTGATGAAACGCTCGGCCCAGTCGTGGAAGCGTGTGCCCGCTTCGGCAGCCGGCGAGGACACGCGAGGGATGGGCCGTATCACGCTGCGCCAGTAGGAGCGCTCCTCCTGTTGGCTCATACCACCCACCCGCGCCTGCAAGCTGGTGACGTTCTGACGTCCCGCAGCCAGAATGCGCTGGGCTTTGGCTTTGACGGCCCTGTCGAGTGCCGCACCCTCCAATGTGCCGGTCATGAGATCGTCGTCATCGACCAGCAATTGCGCACGTTGCAGCAATGGACCGGCCGGGTTGTGGCCGTCGTCTTTTGCGTTGCGCTTTCCGTTGATGGCATTACGCACCAAGGCGAGACCGCGGGTCAGATGTTCCGCGGTGTCTTCGCCCAATGACGCCGGCCATGGCAATGCATTCCGGCCAGAGGTCTGTTCCAGCGGCGTACGCCATGCGTCGCCAACCACAGCATCACAGTACTGTTCGGCGTTCTCCCCCACGATGAAGCCTTCGGGAGGATCAATGGGATCACCCTGGGGCGAGACCAGCGCCACTTCGGATCCCAGACCTTCCACGTATGCCTGAGCTTCGATTGCATGGTCGTGGCCATGCAACGCGTCATGCACCTCAAGCCAGAAGTTGGACGGGCTTGCGGCGCGAGACCCCTTCGGCACGTTCGTGCAATCGCGGCTGGATTCGCCGGTATAGCGGCAATAGGTCAGCAAGGCGTCGTTGCGGGCGCGGGTAAGCGCCACGTATGCCAAACGGCGTTCGTCAGCGTGCAGCCTGCGGCCATATTCCTCGGACTGGGTCAGGTACCAGCTTTGGGGATCCACCTCTTCCACGCCATCGCCGAATTCGCGCATGGAGCCGAACACCTCATCATCGATGAGTTCCACGTCGTCGAGATTCCGCAACGAGTCAATGGGATCGCCATGCACATCGGCGTCATGAGGGAATCGCGGCAGGATTCCGGCATCGGCTCGTACGGGCACCGGTACGGCCACAGGGCTGGTCAACCACGAATCCGCGCTCTCGTGGTATTCGGGAGCTGTCCATTGGCCTTGTTCAGTGCCACCGGGATGGTTGTCATCCAGCACGACTTTGAGGTGATCCCCCTGATTGCTGGGAAATCCTCCGGCATTAAGCCCCACTACGGCAACCGCATCCCATTCCAATCCCTTGGATTGGTGCACGGTCATCAATTCCACATCCACCGGAGAGCCAGGCAGTTTGGCAGCCTCGTCTTCCACAGTGGCAAGATGATCCACCCATGCCATGAATCCACGTAATGTGGGCGTCTGTTCAACAGCGATCTCTTGCGTATAGGTGTCCACCAAATCCACAATGGAGTCCATGGGCATGCGGGCCAGCGATGGATTGACACGATGCTGCGGGTCTCGCAAAGCACCGGCAAGCACGGTATCGATATCGAGATTCAACGCCTCGATGGCCGCACGAATCACATCTGTGATTGACCGGCCGACCATATCGTGCACCTGACGCAGTGCCTCCACAGCCTGTTCGACGGCATGTCTACCGTAAGCACTGAGCTGATCCAACCTCACACTGGAATTATCCTGCATCAGCAGATCCGGCAAAAACACTGCATTGGCCACCTGATCGCGATGTTCGCGAACCACGGCACCCCATTGCGACCTCGGCGTATCAGCAGGAGCCACACCGGCCTGCACCAAAGCCCGGAACCGTTGCTCCATATTCTGCGCTTCGGCGGCGCAGGCCAGTGCGGTCAGGTCATCCGAAGAAAGACCGAACCGTGGAGTGGCAAGCAACCGCATCAACGCTCCGGTATCGGTATGGTCGGCAACGACGTGCAGCAATGCCAGCACATCGCGGATTTCTGGGCGCTCCAGCAGAGCGGAATATCCGACCACAAACGTGGTGAGACCGGCCTTCTCCAATGCCTCCTGATACTCGGGCATATGGGATTTGGACCGGAACAGCACGGCGACCGGCGCCTCCTGCGCGGCCCCGGCATCGCGATACCGCGCGATGGCGGCCTTGCAGAAGCGCACTACGGCATCGATTTCCTGCCCCGCAGTGGCCAATCCCAGCACACCAAGCGTGCCTTCAGGCGCGTCAGGCATGGGGTCAAGCGAGGATACGTCGACCTCGCGCATCAACGAACTGGAGGGACGGGCAGGGCGCGAACGCAACGGCAGCGTCAGATCGTTGGCCGCTTCAAGCACGATGCGACTGTTACGGCGTGTGACCGAAAGAGGGAATGGCTTGGACTCCGCTGGCATATGAAAGTCATGTTGGAACATGCGGAACGCACCCGGGCTGGCTCCTCGCCAAGCATAGATGGACTGGAACGGATCGCCCACAGCGTTGACCGCGCACCTTTCGGAGTTATTCACATGGAACAATGCGGCAAGCAGTGCCGCCTGCGTGGTGGAGGTGTCCTGGTATTCGTCGAGCAGCACATGACTGTAGCGACACCGCGTACGCTCTCCGATGGAGGGGAATCGCTCGATGAGCTGATATGCCGCAATGGTGAAATCAGAGAATTCCGCCATGTTCTTCTGGCGTTTGGCTTGTGCGTAGGCCTCGACCAATTGCAGCAGCACTTCGCGCTTGCGCGTGATTTCCAGCAGTTGTGCACAATGGTAGGCACAGCGCGCATGCAACCGCTGCGCCCTGTCGTCCAGCTTCGCCTGCCAATCGGTGTCGCTGTCTTTTTTGAGTCGCTTGATCTTGGGAATTGTCGGCTCGATATCGGGAATGTCCTCGTTCTCAAGAGCGAGGCGAAGCGCGTCGACGAAAGCCGAGTCCCACTGACGCACGCGTTCCACAGCCTCGTCGAATCCGGTGCAGCCGGAACCAATCATGGCACTGCCGATTGCACCGGATAATGCCAGCACGCTTCTGGCAAGACTGGTGAATGCGCCCAAATCCTCGCTCAGAGCCTGATCCATATGCTCATCGATGACTTCAGTGGCGAGCTGGAGCGCTCCAGCCTCGCTGAGTGGCTGAGTATTCTGATCGAAACCAACCAACAGACCATATTGGCGCACGATGGTTTGGAAGAAGGCATCATAGGTAAAAATGGCTGGTTTCAGGAACGCCCTGTCGAAGTTGGGAGTTGAGGCGCCAGGAGTCTGAGCGCCCTGTGCTGCAGGAAAATCTTCGCGCGATACCGCTGCGGATACACGCTCGAGCAACTCTCCGGCAGCTTTGCGGGTAAAGGTGAGGCCCAGTATGCGTTCCGGCGCAACACCGCGGTTGATGAGCGCGATGATGCGCTGGGTCATCGTAAAGGTTTTGCCAGAGCCGGCTCCGGCCACCACCAGTACGTCATCCTGAGCGGGAGCGTTGATGATGGCCGCCTGTTCTACGCTGGGAATAAAAGCGCTCATGCCTGCCTCGTTTCAAACACGGTATCGAGCTTGCCTGCACAGGCCGGGCAGACGCCGGTCATACGGCAATAAGCCACATGCGTTGCCTGCGGGTGGGCGTTGATGACGGACGACCGGCTGGCCGCGGCCGCGTAGAATACACGGGCGATCATTGTCAGCGACCACAATGCTTGGGTGCCGGTCAGCGAGACGAACTGCTTCCAGGTCTCGGTATCCACGCCTGCAGGCGGCGTAGCTGAATCCGGTATCGGCATATCGAAGAATTTGGCGGGATCCTTATACCATGCGCGGTCGGTGAACGGCTCGGCATTCAGCGACCCGTTGGTAAAGAGCGGCGGCTGGAACACGCCTTCCGGAGCATAGCTTCTGGCCGGCGCATCGTTGTATGCCACATGGAATAGCGCGCTCTGCCCGATACGAGGGGCATTAGCCAATGCTGCGCTCCCTCGCAGCCCCTCTTCGGGAAAGACCAGCCCCAGCTGATAACACACCAACTGCAAGTCGTTGAATATCTGCTTGACGGTGGGTGCCGCACCGGTTTTGTAGTCAATCAAGCGAATGTTCTCACTGCCATCCGCAAGTATACGGGTTTCCATGCGATCGATGCGACCGGACAAGCGCACGGTCAGATCGTTACGCATACCTGACGGCCATCCGCCCACTAGGAAGCCCATCATGCTGGCCAAGGTATCGCGGTCTACTGGCCTCATACCAGGCAATGCGTTATAAGCAGCCACAATGTCATGCAGGTCGAATCGCGCGGCGAACGACAATTCGCAATCGGCCTTGGTCAACGTGCCAATCTCGAATTTGCCGACATTCTTGTCTAAATAGGCATCGGTATTGGTGCCGCTGAGCACAAAATAGCTGGCGATGTTGGCCAGGATATCGGCGGCGGAGTCATCTTTGCGCTTGGCGGTGTAGCGTTCCCGAGTATCCGCGATCGATTCGGGATCCGGGCGCTGTTCCTGATAGATGGCAATCATGCGCTTGGTCACGGCTTCGATGCGCTGCTGCACTGATGACGCATCGCTTATCCCCATGGCATTGCGTGCCGACTCATCGGAGTCGAGACGATCCAGTCCCTCTTCGCTGCCCTGCTGTGCGACCGCGTGGATAAGGGTGCCGAATCCTGCGTTCACCGAGCCGGGTTGAGGCCCTGCAAATTGGTGCTCCAACAGCCAGCACACCGGGCAAGCCCAGAGACCGTCCACCGCCGAAGGTGATAACGTAACGAGAGGTGCGTGATCATCGCCTGACGTACGCTCATCATCTTCCGTCTGCTTGCTGCCAGACGCGGGCGATACGGCAGACGATGTGTCTCGTCTTGATAAGGCCGAGGCGAACGCCCAGTTGTCAGGATTAGCGGCGGCTATGCCATTTTCAGCCAACACTGCGAGCGTTTCAGCCGCATCACGAGCTTCGCTCGAGTCAGGTTCCGAAGTCGCCACAATCACGCGCGCTGCGGTCACCAATCCGCGTGGGTCGCCATCCAATCCAGATAAATCAAGCCCTGATTCGCTGGTCTGCTCCCCCACGTCCGTAAACCGTGCCCGCTGCTTATCCCGCGGATAGTATTCCGGCATATATCCGAACAGGAAGTCCGATGGGCTGAGGTCGTCGTTCCATACGGCACTGACGGTAACGGAACGGCACGCTCTGGTCAACGCCACCAGGAAACTTTTCTTCTCACTGGATAGCACCGCAATGAATTGGGGATCATGGCCAGCGGCATCGGCGGTGTTCAAGGTGCCTCGCAACACGAGTTCCGCCAGATCCTCACCACCGAACATGGTGTTGCGGCCGGCAAGATTGGGCCATACATCCTGTTGAAGAGACGGCAACCAGGCATACTGCCAATGCCGCCCTGCAGTACCAGCCGGAGTGGTCAACGTCACTGCATTTTCCACTGGCCCAATATGAGCCAGCGAATCGGCCTGTACCTGCATGGCACGCACCTGCGCTATGAACCCCATAATGTCCCGACTGGCGGTGGAATCTTCAGCGAATTGGAACAGCCTCATAGCAACATCAAGTCGGTCATTGGCCGCACGCCCATCTGGTGTGTTCGCCAATGCCAATTTCTGCCATACAGGTGCGATTGCCGCGGCATTCCACGCAACGGCGAGCGCATAACTTGGCCTGCTACGCTGCTCCGGAGGCAAATTGCTCAACCCCCGAGATATCTTGCCGACCAGCGTCCATAGATTCGTGAAGGCGCGAGCCTGCGGGTCGGCGCCAAGCACTGCGGTGATAGCGTCCAATACATTCTCGGCAGGAGCCTGCGCATCGTCAAAGGCAAGCATCACATACAGCGCATCGGCACCGAATGCCAAATCGGCATCAGCGCTAAAACCGATAATGCTATCGTCTACGACAACCCGCTCATGACCGTCAACGGACGATTCTCGCAACGTCTCCCACGAGGAAATCAGCCCATGCAATGACGCCTTATCCCCCGCTATCGGCGCCAGGGATTCCAATGCCGCCATGGCGGATTCGATTGGCGCCAACCGTGCAGGCCGCCCTTGCCCGGGTTTGGCCCCAGCCGTCACCAACGGCCCGTTCATCACCGTGGACACTCGTGTACGAACATAGGAAGCGGTCTCGGCGAGACTCATGGTGCAGGAGGCTACACCTTCAGCGCGCAACCGGGCCAACTCAATCAAGGCGAACAGCCCCTGTACGAACGATTCACTGTTCAGCGGGCGGGTAACCGACGAGTATCGGACAGGCACGCCATCGCGCCTCAGCCGCTCCCCGTATGTACGCACAGTGGCATTGTCATGAGCGATGACGACCATATCATTCCACTGGATATGGTGATCGAGATGTGCGCGCTTCATGCGCCACACCACATCGTCAAGCTCTTCGCGCGCGGAACGATACAATCCAGTCTGCACAGTGCCATCATCCGAGGGGATATCAGCACCGGTATCCAGCGCGGACACCAGCTTGCCAGGCCTACGAGCAAGAGGCAACGGCTCGTCCTCTTCGGAAGGAATCGATAGGGATACGCGAGAGGCGACCAGCGAGGCATAAGTCTCACCGCTTGCGGAATCCGCGCTGGGCAATGTCATCTCCACGGCCTGCATCGGCCCCGTCACCGCTTGCCTCATCAGGTATTCGGGGTACGAACCGCGGAAGGTCTGCACCGCCTCGTCCGGGTTTCCCACCAGCACTATGGCAGTACCGGCGTGATTCAGCTCTTCAAGGAACCTCATGCCGGCCAGGGTGATGTCTTGGGCATCATCCACAACCAGCAGCTGAGGCAATCCTCGTGATGCCAACCACGAATCGGATTGTTCCTCCGAACGGCCGCTTGCCATAGCATCATGTATTTCCCGAGCGCCCGCCACCAGCAGATATGAGGCATCCAAACGGTATTGCCCCTCAGATGCCGCACTCTGCGCGGCGATATATTCTCTACGCAAGGCAAACGCCAAGCGCCACTGCACCAGCAGACGCGCATCCTGCGCAACGTCCGCCAACAAGGCGGCCTCCCCAGAAGGATTCACGCCCAGTTCATCCAAGCGCGCCAACATATCACGCAGCTGGGCGATGAACGCGTCTGAAATTCCACGGGCGAAGACATCGGCGCTGGTCGAACCTCCGGGCACTGCTCCATCGGCATCCTGCACCAGACTGGCCCAATCGGCTTGGGCAAAGTATTCCCTAAGCAACGCACAGATTGCGCAATCGTCGCCAGCAGCAGCATGCGCCATATGCACGGCCATCACCTGCCGCAGCAGTGCATCCTGTTCGGCACCATTCAGCAATCTTGGCAAGGGCAATCCAGATGCGGCCCTGGATGCCGCAATCACACGAAAAGCCACAGCCCCCAACGTGGTGACCGGCCTGGCCTGTACAGACGAGCCCATGTCACGAATCACTCGATTGCCCAGCAAATCCGCGACGACACGACCGGACACGACCATCACCGCCCCGGCGCCGCCAAAACGTCGAAGCCCTGCCGTGAGTACGGACAAAGCAAACTCAGTTTTACCGGCTCCGGGCGCACCTGTTACCAGCCTCGCCTTGCCGTCTTGGGCGATGCCGTCCAACAGTTCGTCTGGGTTCCATTGCGTAGTCATACGTTCAAGATTAGCCCGCGTGGAAACAAACGGAAGATATGTACCGGCATATTCAATTGGCCGGTATCCTTAACGGTATTCTCGATCACACAAGTTGGGGAACTGTATCAACGAGGATAATTTTTTTGGGGGGGCTCTCATGGCTATCATTTCGCATGCACCGCCGCGCCTGTCGGGATACGATTTCGTGCGGACACTTGGCACAGGCACCACCGCAACGGTGTACCTATACCGCCTACATACGTCCGCTCATCCAGTGGCGGTAAAGGTCAGCAATCAGACATTGGACTGTGGCATTGCCGCCCAGTTCCATCGGGAAAACGCCGCCATGGTCCGGCTCTCTGAGCATCCCTACATTCTGACGTTGTATCACGCCGACGTCACCGCCGACGGTCACGGCTATATGATTCTCGAATATGCGCCAGGCGGTACTTACGAACCTTTGATGAAATCCCGTTCCTTGACATGTGCTCAGGTATTGGACTTAGGAATCAAATTGGCTGGAGCGCTCGGTACCGCCCACCGCAGCAACATCATTCACCACGATATCAAGCCCAGCAATATTCTTATCACCGGGCAAGGCCTGCCGGCACTGAGTGATTTCGGCATATCCACTGACGCGTATGACCACACCGAAACCGGATGTTCCCCTCCTTGGGCACCTCCCGAAGTGCTGCTGCATATGGGCAATGGAGCCGAACGAGCGGATATCTATTCATTGGGAGCCACACTATACGCGCTACTCGTCGGCTGCTCACCCTATCAACATGAATATCATCCGCACACGCAATCAGAGTTGATTCGTCTGATTCTCGACCAACCGCTGCCCCGCATCAACCGTGCCGACGTGCCGACGAACATCGAACAGATACTGCGCAAGTCCCTCGCCAAGAATCCTGATCTGCGGTATTATTCCGCGCTCGAATTCGCGCGAGCCATGCAGCACGCCCAGCATGCGTTCTTCGGCCGGATCACACCTCTTACGGTTGATGGCGTACCGCCATATCCCAAGGAGATTGCTCATCTACGCCGCCCTCGAGAACCCGACCTTCATAACGAGCGGACCCAGCGCCGGTGGGTCAAACCAACCATTATCGCGGCCGGGGTTGCGACCACAGCGGTCACCGTGTGTCTGGTGTTTGTCTGTGCCGTGCTGCCACGCATGGATAGCATCACCGGATCCACCACCATTCAGGTGAGTCTCGCATATAGCAGCTGCAATGGGGCAGCACGCAATGGAAAGGATTCAAGGGAGAATCATGGGCACGTCATCCCAATCGCATACTGACTTTCATCGCATCAGGAATGACAGGCACGGCCATCCGCCCTCCGACAACTACACGTGGGCGGTTCCTGCATTCACGCTGCTCATACTCACCGTGCTGATTGCCGGGGCGGTCATGATCAGCATCGTCACACGTCATCATGTGCAACTGGATGACGGCACCGTATGGGTCACGTCGCTCGCCAATCAGAAAGCCGCCCGTTTCAACGTCAAGAACCGTGAGGCTGATGCAAGTGTCGTCTCGTCTTCACCCCGATTCGACATCGCACAGCATAACGGCACCACCATTTTGGCCGAGCCCACCAAGGCTTCAGCCATTGCATCTTCCACGCTCAGTACCAGTATGCAGACCAGCCTCAAGGCACATACCACTGCCTCAGTAGGCGGAAGCACCGTTGCCTTTATCAACGAGAACACCGGCAACGTATGGGTCGGATCGTCCGACGAACTCGATGCGGTGTCGCCTTCCGTCGATAGCCCGCGCATGAGACTCGGCACAGGAGGCCGCATCGTAGTCACCCACGATGGAGCGGTCTATGGATACCGCCCCCGTGACGGCGTGGTATTTCGGTTGGACAGCCCAAATAGTTCCCAGATCAAGCAGCTTGAATCCTTGACGGATGGGCAGCCGCGAGCAGCCGATAGCTTCACCGTCATCGGCGGCGTTCCAGTAATCTCATCGGGCAATACCATCATTCACGCCTCCGGGCAGACCACCATCGAAGCCTCAGATACACTCACGCTCCAGAGTCCGCCCGTTGACGGCAATCAGAACGATTGGGTGGCAGCCTCATCTCCACGCGGGCTCGCAATAGTACGACTTTCTTCCACCGCCAAACCGATATTCCACTTGACTGGCGGCACGAGCCAGGCGGCTCGTCCGGTTTCCGTGAATGGGTGCATATACGCGGCATGGAGCCAACAGGCTCGCAATTACATCAGAACCTGTACTCCCGATAGTGCACATATCGCATTCCAAACGCTTGAATCGATACACGCCACCTCTGAACTGGTGTTCCGCACCAATCATCGGGTTGCGGTGCTTAACGATGTGATCGAGGGCAATGTCTGGAATCCAGATGACAGCACTGCGGTCATCGCCATGCAATGGAACCAGATTCAGACGCAGCACCATGACAGTACCCAGCGGAACGAGGATTCCGCCACCAACCATCAGGATTTCTCGGAAACCTGCTCCGAGCAATCCGGTGACATCAAAGCCGAGGATGATGCATTCGGAGCTCGCGCTGGATCCGAGCAGATTCTTGATGTATTGCGCAATGACGAACAGACCGACTGCTCGGTATTGAACATCATCAGAGTAGGCGCGCCCCAAGGAGGCGACGTCACCGTCTCGCCAATCTATGCCGGGCGGTATCTGCAGCTTGATGCTTCCGCAGCATCGGCCGGAACCGTAACGTTCGCCTACGATATCTCCGACGGTCGGGGCCAGACCTCGACCGCCAACGTCACGGTAACGCTGCACGATGGAGACAACCATACACCGTTGCAATCCGACACCCCATCTGAAATCAATGTGGAGCAGGGGGCCAGTTACGTCGCCAATGCGCTTGGCAGCTTCGTTGATCCCGATGGGGATCCTCTTACCTTGGTTTCCGCAGTCGTGCAATACACCGATAAGGCGCAGGTTTTCACCCGGCCTGATGGCAAAATCACCTTCAATGCCGGCGATATGACCTCCGGCCGCGTGGGAGTGGAGATCACCGTCTCAGACGGCATGACCACCGGCACCGGGTTCATGTATTTCTCCGTCAAACCGGCGAACACCTTGCCCGCGGTCATCGATCCAATAGCCGTGGCCACCACCCCGGATACGGATACCGTCATCGAGCTCAAGCCCTATGTGCATGGCACCTCCACGCAGCCAATACAGCTGAGCCATGTGAATACGCTGTCCGGCGCTTCCACAATCGCTCACCCGTCCGATTTGTCCATTGCATTCACGGCATCCAAACCCGGCACCTACTATGTGCCGTACACCATACTCCAAGGCTCGATACCGGCCACCGGTTTGGCTCGCGTGGATGTGCACCCCGTAACCAAAGCAACAGCCAAACCGGTGGCGGCCAACGATGTGGCGCTGCTGGGCACTGACAATACGGCGATTGTGGAGCCTCTGTCAAATGACATCGACCCTATGGGTGGCGTGCTATCCGTAACCTCGGTGGACGTTCCTTCCGACTCCGGCATCAAAGCCGGATTGGTGGACCATAAACGCGTGTATGTCACAGCACACCAAGTGCCGTCCAAACCCATTCCCATTCGTTACAACGTGGCCAATGCGGCTGGCACCGCCACAGGCACCATTGTGTTGCATCCACCGGCGTTGGCGGCGGAAAGCTCCACGCCCACAGCAGGTGACATCAACATCCAGGTACGTACTGGCGGCATCGTATCAGTAGACGTACTTAACCATGTGACATACTCCGACAGCACTACGATCACGCTCAAAGACAATCTGCAATACGACGAAAGCACCTTCGCGGGTCTGGTGTTCACGTCTGGCAGCATCGTGCGATATCAGGCATCCAGCCAAACGGGGGTCTTCCCCGTCACCTACACCGTTGAAGACCATACAGGCAATGCGGCATCCGGCATCGTCATCATCACCGTGCATGAAAGCCAAGCTGGAAACAAGGCCGCACCCACACCGCACAACACTGAAGCACAAGTGGCCGCAGGCCAAACCGTACGCATTCCCATCACGCTGACCGGCATCGACGTGGATGGCGACGATGACCAGCTGCTGGGATTGGGCAACACAGCGCCGGAACTAGGGCGCATTGCCGAAGTCGGCTCCGACTATCTGGTTTACGAGGCATATCCGGACTCTTGCGGAACCGACATATTCTCCTATGCCGTGGAGGATTGGACCGGGCAGCGAGCGCAGGCACAGATTCGGGTGGGCGTGTTCCAGGGCGCATCGGAATCCAGCGTCCATGCGCGCGATGACGACATCACACTACGGCCCAATACATCAGCCAGCGTGCCGGTAACGCTCAACGACATCTCCGCGGACAACACCGATTTGACCATCGGCACGACGGTTGAAGCGCAGGGAATCGACGATGTGATGGTGGAAAACAATATGCTGCTATTCACCACACCCGAGCATGCCACCACCGCACATATCGCGTATACCGCGTACAACACGGCCGGACTGGCAGATACCGCCACGCTCACCGTCAACGTAGATCCAAGCGCTCCCATCGAGCCACCTGCCGCCTATGACTGCCGCGTGCCGGCCGCCGACACCATCGACAAGCAATCCGTGGACGTGGACGTCTCGCCATGGATCGCCAATCCTTCAGGCACGGCCAGCGAACTGGAAGTGGCCATACATCCCTCAGCCACCGACCATGCGAGAGTCGGAGAAGGCAGCGCATCCACCATCGTCACCGTTGATTTGACCTCGCAGGCGAGAGCCGTGCCGTATACGGTGACCAACACCACGCACCATGTCACGTCCACTGCTTTTATTCATGTGCCGGCATATGGCGTGTTTCCACCCATGCTGCGCCCCAAGGTACCGGAAATCATAGTCAACGCGCGCCAGACCGTTCACATCAATATCAACGACTATGTGCGTGTAGGCGCCGGAAAAGAACCGTACCTCGAAAGCGCCGATTCCATCACCGCCACCAAAGCGTCCAACACCGATTTCCGCGTCGATGGCAAAACTCTGAAATTCACCGCCATCAAAGACTATGCCGGCCCAGCTTCAATCACCTTCACCGTGACGGATGGAAACCGGCCCGACGCCTCCGCAATCATCAATACAGCCGTGGTCACTCTGCCGATCACGGTACTTGGCAGAACAACACCACCGCCCACCTTTTCTTCACCCACCATTGACATCGAGGCCGGCGCTGAACCGAAAACCATTGATCTGACCGCACTGACCCACACGCCTCCAGGGCTCCATGACGACGAGAAACGATACGTCTATTCCTCAGGCGGAACCTCTTCGGAGCATATCTTGTCCTCGTTGTCCAGCTCAGGCAAGCTGCATATCTCGGCATCCAAAAATGCGCCCGCCGGAGCCACCGCCTCTATTCCCGTGCACATCACATACGGCAAGGGCACGGTGCATGCCGGCGTGATGGTTCGCGTGGTGGAATCCACTCGTCCACTGGCACGACTTGCAGCCGCAACATTGCAGCTCAAAGCCGGCTCCTCCGGCTCAGTGAATCCGTTGGAGAACGCTTACAATCCGTTCCCTGATTCCCCACTGACCGTTACCGCATGTCAAGCCGATGACACAGCGAAAATCACGATAACCAGCTGCTCTTCAACAGCCATCACCATCAGCGCCTCGCCCAACATCGGAGCTTCTTCAAACATGGTGCTCGTCACCGTGCGGGACGGCACTACGGCCACAGCACGCGAAGTCACCGGCACCATCACCCTTTCCATAGTCGACAAGCCTGATGCTCCGCTGCTCTTTCCCATAGCCGGCGACCCGCAGGATGGTGTGGTGACACTTAATTGGTCAGCAGGTGCGGCCAACGGCAGCCCCATTACCGACTACCGGGTGAGATGGAGCGGCGCCAGCAACGGAGAGCAATCCTGTGGCACGTCCACCAGATGCCGAATCACTGGTTTGAAGAACGGCAGGATATATTCTTTCACTCTCTCCGCCCGCAACGATGTCGGCTGGTCGGCGGCCTCCGCAGCCGTCACCGCCATTCCAGACAAGACTCCCACAGCTCCCGTGAATGTCACTGTGGAAGGAGGCAATGCCAGAGCTGCCATCACCTGGAGCCCGATAGATGGCGATTTCAGTGAGGTTGACAATTACATGGTGACGGTCAGCGGCGTGGGCGTATTGCAGACCAAAGAGACCGGAAATACAACGACCAAACTATCCTTCATCTTCAACAACGACAGCATCTCCGACGGGACCCTGGTAACGGCTACGGTCAAAGCACATAACAGAGCTGGCCGGAGCCCGGAATCCGGGACTTCAGAACCCAAGGCCATCTGGGGTGACCCCGATGCTCCATCCATTGAGCTTGCCGATGACGACATACCAGCAGTAACAATCACGCCGGGTAATAATCGCAACGCCGGGTGCGAGCGCATCGAGTTGAGCGGGGCCGCAGCAGACACCATCGGATGTTCCGGCGGCACTGTTGGCTTCGATATATCCAATCAGAAAGACAGTGCTGACGAGATCACCGTCACAGCCACTCTTATTCCCTCACGCGATGCCAAACCCGCCACAGCTACGGCCACATTCACGTCCACTGACTTCACTCAATCCACTACCCCACAGGAGAACACCATGAACCCCACCATCGATGACGCCACATATCTTTCAGACGCCACTCGGATATCGCATGCCGTATATCTGCCGGACGACACCCAATTGGCACAAACTCTCTATCCACCCGAGTTAGAGCACCAAGCCCCTCGTGACGACACGAATATCAGTCTTCAACAGTTCAAGCCAATATCGCATGCAACCCAGCGTCCGAAAACCTCTCATGCTGGAACATTCGCTCAGACTGCCGCCCAAGCAACACCCGACATACATTATTTTCAGCAGTCATTCAATGCGCTGGTCGAGAACATCGCCATTGCAGTGGCTGGTAAGACCACACCGATCAAACAATGCGTCACCGCATTACTGGCCGGTGGACATGTGCTGCTTGAAGACAATCCCGGCACTGGTAAAACCCAGCTGGCACGGGCTTTGGCCAATTCCATCGACGCCAGCTTCAAGCGCATCCAATTCACGCCAGACCTGCTGCCTTCGGACGTAGTGGGTGTGACTATATACGATCAGGAGCACCACGAGTTCGAGTTCCGCAAAGGGCCGATCTTTGCATCTCTCGTATTGGCTGACGAAATCAACCGCGCTTCGCCGAAAACCCAATCCGCCCTGTTGGAGGTTATGGAAGAGCAGCAAGTCACCGTGGACGGCACCACCTATAACGTGCCTCAACCGTTCATCGTCATCGCCACGCAGAATCCGGTCGATCAGCTCGGCACCTACAAGCTGCCCGAAGCCCAGATGGATCGCTTTCTTATCAGAACCTCGATCGGATACCCGAGCCAACAGGTGTCTATCGACATACTCAAACAAATCGACATCCCCGACCGCGCACAAACCGTCTCCCCGGTGCTCACCAGCCATGACGTGCTGCAATTGCGCCTCATGACTGCTGGCATTTACATCGACGACGCCATCCACGAATACATTGTGCGTCTGGTCGAAGCGACCCGCCATCACGAAAGTATCTCCATAGGCTCCTCAATGCGAGGCGCTCTTGCGTTGGCACGCTGCGCCCGTATCTGGGCCGCCGCTGACGGCCGCGACTATGTAGTGCCAGACGACGTCAACGATCTTGCGACGCCCATACTTGCCCACCGCATCATGCTGGTCCCCGAAGCCATTTTCGACGGCATCACCCAAGAAAGCCTCATTGAGGAGATTCTTGAAGAGGTGCCGGCTCCCACCGTCAGCACGTGAAAGGACCATGCCCATGACCGGCCCATCCGTCACCATTGCGCATCACACACGGCAGTACGGCCACGACAACAAAACCGAGGCGAAGCACAGCGGGGGAATTGCGCATCACACACGGCAGCTCGGCCAAGCATGCAGACAAGCCACTGCACGAATCCGGCATTGCCTCACTTCCTCTGTTTCCCCGCTGGGTTGGGCAGCAACGGGCTGCGGCACAGCATGCTTGTGCGCATTCCCGTTACTGGGTTGGATCGAACTGCTCACATTCGGCATAGCATCCACGACGATGATGCTCTGCGCAATCCTGCTTGCTTTAGGTAACACCAAATTCGATGCCAGCATTCATGTTTCCCGGCACCGTATCACCGTGGACGGCACAATATCCATCACCGTAAACATCAGCAACTCCGGCACGGCACCCACCACCAACACCCAAGGCGGTCTTCCCATCGGCAATGACCGCCATCGATTCAGCATCCCCCGGCTCCTGCCCAAACAGACCAAGCACATCAGCATGGAGTTTCATGCCCCAGCCCGGACGGTATTGCCTATTGGACCATTGCATATTCGCAAAGGCGATCCATTCGGTCTTACCCGCCATGAAAACGATCTGGCAGAACGCATCAACGTGTATATCCATCCGAAAATCGTGCGGCTGCCCCTACTGCACGCCGGTATTCCTCGCGATCTCGAAGGTCAATCTTCCAGACGAATCGCAGACGATGATATTGATTTCCATGGCCTGCGCAAATACCAGCCCGGCGACGATATACGCAACGTCCATTGGCCAAGCTCCGCCAAAGCAGATTCCTTGATGATTCGCCAATATGAAGCCACATGCCGCACTGATACCTCATTAACGCTCAGCGTGGATGAAAGCGACTACGCTTCGAGGGAAGAATTCGAAATGGCGGTTTCTATTCACGCTTCGATTGGTGTGCAATGCCTGCTGCAATATCGCCCGTTATATGTGCATGTCGGGAAAGCACACACGCAGCCGCATGACGCCATGTCGTTTCTTGACGCCACAAGTGCCATAGCCTTCCAGCAAGACTTCACCGCGAGCCTTGTCGATGGCACATTGCAGCACAGCGCCAACGCTTCCCTGTATGTCGTCACCGTTGGATCGAAGAAAACCCTCAGCCGCATAACACGCATGGCCAGGGCACTCCCCCAATCTGCACGTTGCATAGTGCTGCAGGCAGATATCGGCATGACCTGCAGCATAAGGCGATGCGCCAATTGCACTGTAATCACCATCGGCAAGCTCAACGATCTGCCACTCATGTTGGGAGTTGTGCCATGATTGCCAGACAATCCAAGAAACAACAGGGCATCAGCCTTGCCGCTATTGCGCTGATGATGGTTCTGGCTCAATCGAACCTCATTGACGTGTACGCGGACCATATGATGTGGATTGCGGCAGCCATTCCTTCGACTGCACTAGGGACGGCGATCGCATTCGCCGGAACCAGATACTCACTCACAATATGGTGGCAGCTGACCTTTCTGACGTTGACCCAATTCATCATCGGCCCAGTCATAGCACTGCCTTCCACCACCATCGCTCACGTGATACCCAGCCTGGATACCTTGAGCCAGGGATGGGAGATGACGTTCGGAGCATTCAAATATCTCATCTCGGTGGCACCGCCAGTCGGCACCGCATATGGCAGTCTGATGGCCGTATGGACTATCGGATTATGGCTGGCGTTCCTGGCAGGCACGTTCGCCATCAGTGACCATGCGTGGACGTCCGCAATCGCAGCCATTCCACTGGCCACAGCCATGACCGTATGCGCACTTCTTGGCACCAGCCACGGCTGGCATCGAACCCTATGCGGCATCACCTTCGCTGTGCTGCTCATCATCTGGATGGCATGGCGATTGGAATTTATGGAATGGGAACGATGGTTCTGCGCACTGGTCGTGGTGACTCTTGCAGCCGGGCTGGCCGTCGGCGGTTCCGCACTGGCATCCCCGCACCGCCTCATACTGCGAGACACGTACAATCCACCGCTCAGCCCCTACGATTACACCAGCCCGTTGAGCAGCATGAGATCCTATATCAAGGATCATCGAGATGACACACTACTTACCATCACCAATCTGCCTGCCGGCACTCCCGTCAGACTGGCAGCGATGGACTGGTTCGACGGCTCAGTGTGGAATCTCTCCGACTCATCCAAAGCCTCCGATTGCGCGAACTACCAACGAGTAGGCACCACAATCAGCACTGATGAACGCGGCATGGCATTCACCGCCACCTTCACTGTGCACCGAGGACTCGCTGATGTCTGGCTTCCCCTAGCTGGCGCCGCCACCGGCGTGCAATTCCTCGGCAAAGATGAGAACAGCCCGTTCTATTACAACCGCGATACCAATTCAGCCATACTCCCCTCAGGAACCAGCGAAGGACTGACTTACATCGAATCCGGCATTATTGCCGACACCCCTACCGACCAACAAATCAGCACGGCCAAAGCCGCCAACATCAGCCAGCCGAAAGCTCTGGACGTGCCCAATGCAGTTAGCACACTGGCTTCGGCCGCTGCCGGCGGCCAATCCCGAGGAGGTGCCGCAGCCCAAGATTTGGCTGCAATGTTGCGGAGCTCCGGCTGGTTCTCCCACGGCTTGCAGAACGACTATCCTTCGGCTGCCGGTCATGGCAATTACCGTGTAAACGCACTGCTTACCGGAACCACCATGGTAGGAGACTCCGAACAATACGCCTCCGCCATGGCCCTGATGGCCCGTGAGTTGGGACTGCCTTCCCGCGTGGTATTGGGATTCCTGCCCAAAGACGAGGATGGAGACATCACCAACGCGCGTGGCAAGAAAACTTCTGGCAGTGGCACCGAGATCACTTTCACCGGCGACGACATAACCGCATGGGTGGAAATCAAACTTCGCAATCTGGGATGGGTGGCGTTCTACCCTACTCCGAAGGAGAGCAAAATTCCGGATGATAGCCAGAGCTCGGCTCCACCTGACCCGAAGAATCTTGTGCGCCAACCGCCTGTTCCATTCATCGATCCGTTACGAGACCAGACTCAGGTCAGAGGGCAGAGTGCTTTATCCGGCACGGATGCCGAAGTCGCTTCATCTGATGAATCGTTCTGGTTACAGTTCCATCGAGCAGCGCGCACAGCAGCCATCTATAGCAGCCCGTTGTGGATCACATTGACGGTTTGCGTCCTGATTCTGGCGTTCAAAGCCCTTATGATTGCCCTCGCGCAACGGCGCGGCAGTCCTCGCACACGTATAGCCGCCGGATGGAACGCCCTGCGAACCTTGGCGGTACAAAGCGGCGGCATACCACTTTCCGGCACCAGGCGTAATCAAGCGCATGCCATCGCTCATCAGTTTGGTATCGCCAATCAGGCGTTGCAGCAACTTGGCAGAGAGGCCGACTATGCCACTTTTTCCGGGCGGAATATCACACCCGCACAGTCCACCCAATATTGGACCAGCGTGAAACGGCTGCGTACCGCCATGCTGCGATCCATGCCGCGTCTCAAGCGGTTTAGAACGCAACTGTCCTTGCGAGGAGTGACCGTTCGCATACCTCGTCAATCTCGTTCTCCGTCTCGCGCCGGAATACTTAAAACCGGGTCAGCAGGCCGCATACACCGCACAAGTTCCGTATCTCGCCCAAGTCGGGCAAGCCGCGACAACCGGCATAAGTACTAGTCCCAGAACACGAGGCCCGCAGATCCAAGCCGCAAATAGGCGATGGCCCGGAACCATACCAGTTCCGGGCCATCGCCTGTCAATCATGCGCATGAACTCATATTCATACGCGGCTGGATCACAGCCATCGGGAAGTGATTACTCCTCGATGTCGCCCTGACCACCCTGATCGGAATAGAAATCATCCGGGTTGAAGTCATCGCCGAGCTTCAGATCGCCGAACTCGAGGTTCGAGAAGTTCAGGTCAGACAGGTCGGCGTCAGAGAAGGTCGTGTCGCCAAGATCACCATCGCCACCCAGACCGAAGTTCGGGTAGATGGTGTCGCGGATGGCCTTGTCAGGCTCAACCACAGCGTTGCGGTAACGGGCAAGACCCGTACCGGCCGGGATGAGCTTACCGATGATGACGTTCTCCTTGAGGCCCTTGAGGTCATCGACCTTCTCGGAGAGCGCGGCTTCGGTGAGCACGCGGGTGGTCTCCTGGAAGGAGGCGGCGGACAGCCAGGAATCGGTGGCCAGAGACGCCTTGGTGATACCCATCAGCGCCGGACGGCCAACAGCCGGCTTGCCACCGTTCTTCACGGTATTGCGGTTGATCTCGCGGAAGCGGGCGTTGTCCACCAGCTCACCCGGCAGCAGATCGGTGTCGCCGGAGTCGATGATGGTCACGCGGCGGGTCATCTGGTGCACAATGACCTCGATGTGCTTGTCGTGGATATCCACACCCTGGGAGCGGTACACGGTGTGTACTTCCTCCACGATGTTCACCTGAGCAGCACGCTTGCCGAGAATGGTGAGGATCTTCTTCGGATCCACAGAACCCTCGACCAGCTGGGTGCCAACCTTGATGTGGTCGCCATCGGCAACCTTGAGCGGCACGCGCTTGGAGACCTGGTAGGTAATCGGCTTGATGGCGCCGTCCTCGGTCGGAGCGCCGGAATCAGCATCCGGGCTCAGGATGATCTGGCGACCGCGATCGTTCTCCACAATCTTGATGGTGCCGGCGAACTCGGTAATCGGGGCCTCACCCTTCGGGGTACGAGCCTCGAAAAGCTCGGTAACACGGGGAAGACCCTGGGTGATATCGGAAGCCGCAGCCACACCACCGGAGTGGAAGGAACGCAGCGTCAGCTGGGTACCAGGCTCACCGATGGACTGGGCGGCGACGATACCAACGGTCTCGCCAACGTCGACCAGCTTGTTGGTGGCCAGCGACCAGCCATAGCACTTGGAGCACACACCGCGCTTGGACTCGCAGGTCAGCACGGAACGGCACTTGACTTCCTCTACGCCATGGGCCACGAGGTCGTTGAGCACGTCCATGGACAGGGCATCGTCACGCTTGTACAGCACGGTCTTGCCGTCAGCCGGGTCAATGACATCGGCAGCGAGCAGACGGGAGTACGGACCACCATCGGCGGCCTTAACGAGCACCAGGTTGCCATCGGCGTCACGGTCGGCCACGCGAATCGGCAGACCGGCCTTGGTGCCACAGTCCTCTTCGCGCACGATGACGTCCTGGGAGACGTCGACCAGACGACGGGTCAGATAACCAGACTCTGCGGTACGCAGTGCGGTATCAGCCAGACCCTTACGTGCACCGTGCTGGGAGATGAAGTACTCCAGCACGGACAGGCCGTCACGGTAGTTGGACTTCACAGGACGAGGAATAATCTCACCCTTCGGGTTAGCCACGAGGCCTCGCATACCAGCAATCTGGTTGATCTGCATCATGTTGCCTCGTGCACCAGACTGCACGATGATGGCCAGGTTGGAGGTCGGGTCGAACTTGTCCTCGACTTCCTTGGACACCTCGGAGGTGCACTCGGTCCACAGGTCAATGAGCTCCTGACGGCGGGCTTCCTCGGTCAACAGACCCATCTCGTAGTTGGCGTTGACCTTGTCGGCCTTGGCCTCGTACTCGGCGATCTTCTCGTCGCGCTCCGGCGGCTCGTTCACGTCGGAGAAGGCGAAGGACACACCGGACCAAGGGGCGCGGGTGAAGCCGAGATCCTTGAGGGCATCCAGCGTGGCGGCCACCTGCTGGGTGGAGTAACGCATGGCGATGTCATCGACGATCTTGGACAGGCGGCCCTTGGCCACCTGATCGTTAACGAACGGGTAGTCGGTCGGCAGGGTCTCGTTGAACAGGATACGGCCGTAAGAGGTGGCGAACAGCACGGTGCCGTCGTGGAAGCGCTCTTCCTTGGCGGTGTCGGTCTCGCCGTCGCGCGGGGCGAGCACCTTGACCTCGCCGGGCTCCCAGTTCTTCGGCAGCACGAAGGTCTCAGGCAGGCGGATGAGCACCTTGGCCTGCATGTCAATCTCGTGGCGGTCGAGGGCCATTTCGGCCTCTTCCAGCGAGGAGAACACGCGGCCCTGGCCCTTGGCGCCTTCCAGCACGGTGGACAGGTAGTACAGACCAAGGATCATGTCCTGAGAAGGCATGGTCACGGTGTGGCCATCAGCCGGCTTCAGGATGTTGTCGGAAGCCATCATCAGCGAGCGGGCCTCAGCCTGGGCTTCGGCGCTCAGCGGCAGGTGGACTGCCATCTGATCACCATCGAAGTCGGCGTTGAAGGCGGCGCAGGCCAGAGGCGGCAGGTGGATGGCCTTGCCCTCCACCAGAATCGGCTCGAAGGCCTGGATACCCAGACGGTGCAGCGTGGGTGCACGGTTGAGCAGCACCGGGTGCTCGGAGATGACCTCCTCGAGCACGCCCCACACCTCGGAGTCGCCGCGGTCCACAAGACGCTTGGCGGACTTCATGTTCTGTGCGTAGTTGAGGTCAACCAGACGCTTGATCACAAACGGCTTGAACAGCTCGAGAGCCATCGGCTTCGGCAGACCGCACTGGTGCATGCGCAGGGACGGACCAACCACGATCACGGAACGACCGGAGTAGTCGACTCGCTTACCGAGCAGGTTCTGACGGAAGCGGCCCTGCTTGCCCTTGAGCATGTCGGACAGGGACTTGAGCGGACGGTTGGAGGCACCGGTGACCGGGCGACCGCGACGGCCGTTGTCGAACAGGGAGTCGACGGCTTCCTGAAGCATGCGCTTCTCGTTGTTGAGCATGATCTCAGGAGCACCGAGCTCGATGAGGCGCTTCAGACGGTTGTTACGGTTGATCACACGACGGTAGAGGTCGTTGAGATCGGAGGTGGCGAAGCGGCCACCGTCGAGCTGCACCATCGGGCGCAGGTCCGGCGGGATGACCGGAATCACGTCGAGCACCATGGCTTCCGGCTTGTTGCCGGTGGTCAGGAAGGCGTTGACGACCTTGAGGCGCTTCAGCGCCTTGGTCTTGCGCTGCTCGGAAGCGTCCTTGATCTCTTCGCGCAGTTCCTTGGAAATGGCTTCGAGGTCGAGGGACTGCAGACGCTTCTTGATAGCTTCGGCGCCCATGCAGCCGTCGAAGTAATCGCCATAGCGGTCCTGCATCTCACGCCACAGATCCACATCGTCGACCATGTCGCCGGGCTTGAGCTTCTTGAACTTGTCGAAGACGGCGTCCACGCGGGCGATCTGATCGTTATAGCGGGTGCGGATGGCAGTCATCTCGCGCTCGGCACCATTGCGCAGCTTGGCACGAGCCGGGCCCTTGGCTTCGCCGGTCTCCTCGAGAGCGGCGAGGTCCTCCTCAACCTTCTTGGCTCGAGCCTCGATCTCGGTGTCACGACGCTGCTCAAGACGCTTGATCTCGGCATCGAACTCGTCCTGCAGACCGGGCAGATCGTTGTGGCGCTCGTCCTCGTTCACCTCGGTGACCATGTAGGAGGCGAAGTAGATGACGCGCTCCAGATCCTTCGGGGTGACGTTCAGCAGGTAGCCCAGGCGAGAGGGCACACCCTTGAAGAACCAAATGTGAGTCACTGGAGCGGCGAGCTCGATGTGGCCCATGCGCTCACGGCGCACGCGGCTACGGGTCACTTCAACGCCGCATCGCTCGCAGACGATGCCCTTGAAGCGCACGCGCTTGTACTTACCGCAGGCGCACTCCCAATCGCGGGTAGGACCGAAGATCTGCTCACCGAACAGACCATCCTTCTCCGGCTTCAGAGTACGGTAGTTGATGGTTTCAGGCTTCTTGACCTCGCCGTGGCTCCAGCCGCGGATATCGTCGGCGGTGGCCAGGCCGATACGAAGCTTGTCAAATGCGTTGACGTCCAGCACTTGTTAATCCGTTTCTGTTAAAAGTTTTCGTTCACGCTGTGTGGAGTTGTCGCCCGCCGCTCTAGGCGCGGCAGGCGACAACCCGTGGAATCACTGGTATTCGGGTTCTTCGGCCTTCTGGTCTTCCTTGGCGGCCGCGTCGGGGCGGGCACCAATGTTGAAGCCAAGATCGTCGGCGGAACTCACCGGATCGTCTTCCTCGTCCTTCATGTCGATGGCCACGCCTTCGGCGTTGAGCACCTCGACGTTCAGGGACAGGGACTGCATTTCCTTCAGGAGCACCTTGAACGACTCAGGGATGCCTGCCGGCGGCAGGTTATCGCCCTTGACGATGGCGCCGTAGACGCGCACGCGGCCGTCGACGTCATCGGATTTGGTGGTCATCATTTCGTGCAGCGTGTAGGCGGCACCGTAGGCCTCGAGGGCCCACACCTCCATCTCGCCGAAGCGCTGGCCACCGAACTGGGCCTTACCACCGAGCGGCTGCTGGGTGATCATGGAGTACGGGCCGGTGGAGCGGGCGTGAATCTTGTCGTCGACCAGGTGGTGCAGCTTCAGCATGTACATGTAGCCCACGGAAATCTGCTTGGTGTACGGCTCACCGGTGCGGCCGTCGAACAGAGTCGCCTTGCCGTCGGGGCCCACGAGACGGTCGCCGTCACGGTTCGGCAGCGTGGTGGACAGCAGACCCCTCAGGACTTCCGGCTTGACACCGTCGAACACCGGGGTGGCGACCGGGGTGTTCGGCTCGGCCTTCTCGGCACCGGACGGAATCAGCTTCTTCCACTCGGCTTCCAGATTCGGATCCAAAGAGATGTCCCAACCGGAGTGAGCAATCCAGCCGAGGTGCAGCTCAAGCACCTGACCGAGGTTCATTCGGGAAGGCACACCCAGCGGGTTCAACATGATGTCGACCGGAGTACCGTCGGCAAGGAACGGCATATCCTCTTCCGGCAGGATGCGAGAGATGCAGCCCTTGTTGCCATGGCGGCCGGAGAGCTTGTCGCCCACCGTGATCTTACGGTGCTGGGCGATGTAGACGCGGATCATCTGGTTGACGCCGTTGGGCAGCTCGTCGCCGTCCTCCTCGGCATCCTCGCGGGTAATCTCCTTGACGCCGATGACCGTACCGGTCTCGCCGTGGGGCACACGCAGGGAGGTGTCACGCACCTCGCGGGACTTCTCGCCGAAGATGGCGCGCAGCAGGCGTTCCTCCGGGGTCAGCTCGGTCTCACCCTTCGGGGTGACCTTACCGACCAGGATGTCGCCGGCCTCGACCTCGGCGCCGATGCGGATGATGCCGCGCTCATCAAGGTTGGCCACAGCGTCCTCGCCGACGTTCGGCAGGTCGCGGGTAATCTCTTCGGCGCCCAGCTTGGTTTCGCGGGCGTCGATCTCGTACTCCTCGATGTGGATGGAGGAGAGGGTGTCGTCCTGCACGAGGCGCTGGGAGATGATCACAGCATCCTCGTAGTTGTAGCCGTTCCACGGCATGAAGGCGATGAGCAGGTTCTTGCCTAGGGCCAGGTCGCCCTTCTGGATGGCAGGACCATCGGCCAGCACCGAGCCGGCCTCCACACGCTCGCCATCGTGGATGATCGGGCGCTGATTGTAGCAGGTGGTCTGGTTGGAACGCTGGAACTTAGCCAGCTTGTAGGAGCTGGTGGTGCCGTCGTCGTTCATCACACGGATCAGGTCGGCGGACACGTAGGTGACCACACCGTCTTTGTCGGCCTTGATGACGTCGCCGGAATCGTTGGCGGCGCGCCATTCGGAACCGGTACCCACCAGCGGGCGCTCGGATTCGATCAGCGGCACGGCCTGACGCTGCATGTTGGTACCCATCAGTGCACGGTGGCCCTCATCATGCTCCAGGAACGGAATCAGGGAGGCACCGAGGGAGACCATCTGACGCGGGGAGACATCCATGTAATCCACGGAGCTCACCGGCACATCGACTGCCTCTTCCTCGCCGACTCGGGCAAGGGCGGACTTGGAGACGAAGTTGCCGTTCTCGTCAAGTTCCTGGTTGGCCTGGGCGATGACGTGGTCGAGATCACGGTCAGCGGTCATGTACTCGACCTCGTCGGTCACGTGGCCGTTGACGACCTTGCGGTACGGGGTCTCGATGAAGCCGAACGGGTTGACGCGGCCGAAGGTTGCCAGAGAACCAATCAGACCGATGTTCGGGCCTTCAGGAGACTCGATCGGGCACATACGGCCAAAGTGGGACGGGTGCACGTCGCGGACCTCCATGGAGGCGCGATCGCGGGACAGACCGCCGGGGCCCAAAGCGCAGAGACGACGCTTGTTCGTCACACCGGACAGCGGGTTGTTCTGGTCCATGAACTGGGAGAGCTGGGAAGTGCCAAAGAACTCCTTGATGGTGGCGTTCACCGGGCGGATGTTGATCAGGGACTGCGGGGTGATGGCCTCGGCGTCCTGAGTGGTCATACGCTCGCGTACCACGCGCTCCATACGGGACAGACCGGTACGCAGCTGGTTCTGGACCAGCTCACCGACCTGACGGATACGACGGTTGCCGAAGTGGTCGATATCGTCAACGTCCACGCGCAGGTCAACATCTTCGCCGTTGCGCTTGCCCGGGAAGGTCGCAGCACCATCGTGCAGGGCCACCAAGTACTTGATGGTGGCGATGATGTCCTCCTGGTGGAGGGAACGGTCGTTGAAGTCGGCCTCAACGCCCAGCTTGCGGTTGATCTTGTAACGGCCGACGCGGGCCAGATCGTAACGCTTGGTGTTGAAGTAGAAGGAGTCCAGCAGGTTCTTGCCGGCCTCGGGGGTCGGGGTGTCAGCCGGACGAATCTTGCGGTAGAGGTCAACAAGGGCCTCGTCCTGGGTCTCGAGGGTTTCCTTCTCGAGTGCATCGAGCACCAGCGGGTAGTCCTTGAAGGCCTTGGCGATCTCGGACTTGGTCATGCCGATGGCCATGAGGAACACGATGGCGGACTGCTTGCGCTTGCGGTCCACGCGCACCTGCGGCTGATCCTTCTTATCGACCTCGAACTCAAGCCATGCGCCGCGGGACGGGATAATCTTCGCGCCGAAGACTTCCTTGTCGGAAGTACGGTCCTGCTGACGATCGAAGTAGACGCCCGGGGAGCGCACGAGCTGGGAGACGATGACTCGCTCGGTGCCGCCGATGATAAAGGTGCCGTGCGGGGTCTGCAGCGGGAAGTCACCCATGAACACGGTCTGGGACTTGATCTCGCCGGTGTCGCCGTTCTCGAACTCGGCGTTCACGTACAGCGGTGCGGAGTAGGTGTAATCCTTCTCCTTGCATTCCTGCACGGTGTGACGCGGCTCTTCGAAGTACGGATCGGAGAAGGTCAGGCTCATGGTCTGAGCGAAGTTCTCGATCGGAGAGATCTCGTTGAAGACCTCATCGAGGCCGGAGGTGTGGGCCACGGTGTTAGTGCCGTTCTTTTCGTCCTCCTCGACGCGCGCCTTCCAGCGTTCGTTGCCGATCAGCCAATCGAAGCTGTCGGTCTGCACGCCCAGCAGGTAGGGCACATCGATGGGTTCCTTGATGGAACCGAAGTTCACGCGATCCGACGCCTTGTGCAGGTCAATATCATGCTGGTCGGCGCGTGCGATGATGGTGGTGGTGTTCGTCGTAGACTCAGTAGCCAATGGACGTTCCTTATCGCTCGCTTAGATTAATAATTCCCCTGGGAGCGCCGGCATGGCCACCATATGCCTATGCGGACGCTTCATTGTCGATGGCATGCCCGCAATATGACACACCTCATGCGAAGTCAAAAGAATAACGCTATAGCAGGACATCTTTTGCGCGACTTCCCGCTGATACCGAGGCCGACCTCACACGGGCGAGGGCGGAGAGAAGCCCGGAGCAGCCCCCTCCAATTACTCCACCGTAAACGTCACCGGATCGCTCTTCACCTTGGGATGATCCTTCAGACTCAGCCGAGCCACATACGTTCCCGCGTTCACGCGAGGCCAGTCCGCCTCATCCGTGCACTCGGTCAGCGCGGCATTGGAATCGGCATTCCATTTGAGCTGCTGAATGTCTTTGTCTCCCTTGGCCATCAACAGCATGCGGGAATCCGTGGCGCACAAGGCGGAGGTATAGACGGTTTGCTGACCGGAAGTAATGGTGAGCACGCGGCCCGCATCGGATCCATCGACCAGACAGCTGTCGGAACCGTCATGCACGATCTTGGCGGTGAATTCCAATGACCCGCCAACCGGCACGGATTGGGACGCCGAGCTCAGATCAAGCGACAAATCCTTGGCCGAGCAATCCTTAACACCGCTGGTTTTCTTCGGCGTCGGCACGGTGTCGCGGGAAATGGCATACACCTCGTCATGATGAATTGCCGTGTTGATGGCTCCGACCCCACGGCCAAGGCTGTAGACGCAAAATACGATTAGCGCGAGAACTAACACCAATGTCACACCAACCACGATGCGGCGGCGACGGTACATCGTCTGCTTCTTCTTACTGATGGTGCGCTTTGTGGCAGCACCTGCCTTGGCAGACCGGATGGTCTTTGCAGGTATCGCGGTTTTGACAGTCCTACCGGAGCGAACGGGATTGGAGAACTTCCGAGAAGCAGACTTGCGAGAGGTGTTTTTTGCCGCGAGACATCGGGCGCCCCACCCGCCACGACCATCTCCGGCGCTTTTAGGATTCGCACCTGACTTATTCCTCTGCACTGCCATAACCTCTTCAGTGTACGGTCGTCATCGCCATGCACGCACGGCAGTCCCATATTTTCACAGAATGTCAGCCAAGACCAATATTCCGCTCAGCGATATCATCCGCTCATCCACGCGTACGCTCTCACACGTGTGCGGTTCAACCACTTCATAGCACTGTGCGGAATCAGTCGTGGGGCAGACGAAGGGCACCATTCTCCAGAATCTCGATCAACCCGTCATCGTCAAGGCTCGCGATGCAGGAGTCGAGCTGAACCTGGTCTTTCCATAGGTTTTCGGCATCCACTCTGGCAAGCGTGTCATTCGCCGGCAATGCGCGCAACGCCGCAAGCACCAGTCCGCGCACCTGACGATCAGTGCCTTGGAATCGCTGCCGCGGGCGGGTGCGGCGCTCCCCCAGTCCGGGGCGGCCGGCTTTGAGAAATGCACAATCATCCGCAATCGGGCAAATCTCGCATAACGGCGTCTTGGCCGTGCAAACCACCGCGCCCAATTCCATCACCGACTGATTCCACGTGACCGATGGAGGTTCGCTGCGCTGCAGGAAAGTGTGTTCGCCGGATCGGTATGCATGGTCCGTGCAATCGGCACCGTCCCCACAAACCCTGTCTTGGGGCAACATGCGGTTGGCGAGCGCGCGTTCGACCGGGCTCGCCGCTCCCCCGCGAGATTCGGTGCCGAGGAATACGCGGCTCAGCACGCGGCGAATATTCGTATCGATCACCGCAATGCGCTCACCGAATGCAAAGCTCAGCACGGCGGAGGCAGTGTAGTCGCCGATACCGGGCAGAGCGACGAGCTCGTCGTAGGTGCGAGGCAGCTCATCGCCATATTCTTCCGCCACCACGCGGGCGCATTCCTGCAATCGCAGCGCACGGCGAGGATAGCCAAGCCGGCCCCATGCGGTGATCACATCGGCTTTAGGTGCTGCGGCAAGAGCACGGGCGTCAGGCCAGCGCGCCATCCAATCGTTCCAATACGGCACCACACGACTCATCTGCGTCTGCTGGCTCATCACCTCACTGACCAGCACGCCCCACGGCGTGGCCCGTCCGAAGCGCCATGGCAAGTCACGCGCATTGGCCTCCCACCATGCGCCGAGCCGTAAAGAAATTGCTGTGTCGTTCATCGTTCTTATTCTTAGCAGCTATGACGAACGAGGCAGAACAGAATTCGCAGAACGCGCAGAATCCCGAAACAAAAGTCGAGAAGATGTTCGAGTACGGGTACCGTAAATCGAATTACGGACCGGACGAACTCGTAACCGACGCGCATGGCAACCCCATCTCCGTGGTGGACGCGATGCTCTCAGCTGAAAAGGCCGCCACCACCGAAACCGTAACACCGCACCTGTGCTACTACTCACCGCGTATTCCCGGCAACACCGGCTCGGCCATCCGCCTGTGCGCGGTGACCGGCACCATCCTGCATTTGGTGGAGCCGTTGGGTTTCAACCTGCGCGACACCAAGCTGCGCCGAGCAGGCCTCGACTACCACGACATGGCCCACGTGGTGCTGCATCCGAATTTCGACAACCTGGTGGAGTCCATGCCCAATTCGCGCATCATCGCGTTCACCGCACATGCCACCAAGCTGTACACCGAAGTGGAATACAAGCCGACCGACATCCTGCTGTTCGGCCCCGAGCCCGGCGACATCCCCGACCCGATGGACATCATGGAAGGCCCGCATGTGGCCGAGCAGGTGCGACTGCCCATGCGCCCGTCCTTGCGCTCCCTAAACCTCACCAACTGCGCATCCATCGCCATCTACGAAGCCTGGCGCCAACTGAATTTCAAGGGCGGAGCGTGAGGAGAAGGCCCGGTGGGCCTTCGAGTAGCGACGCCGAACGAACGCCGACAGGCGTGAGAGAGGAAACATCAAGCCTCGCGCAGCGAGACCACAATTGCAGGACGGAGCGTGAGGAGAAGGCCCGGTGGGCCTTCGAGTAGCGACGCCGAACGAACGCCGACAGGCGTGAGGGAGGAAACCCTGAGCCTCGCAGCACGACCATCATTGTGGAAATGAACGCAGAAAATGGGTCTATCGGCGCTTTGAGGGGCTGATTCGGCATCCGCCGGAGGTCTATCTCCGTTTCAAGGGGCTGTCAAAGGACGAAACCCCGAGTACAGACATTGAAATATCAACGCTTGTACTCGGGGTCTTCGCATATATCAGCCCCTCGAAACGGAAGTAGACCTCCAGAAAGGTCGAAATCAGCCCCTCGAAACGGGAATAGGCCTCTCGAAAGGTCATCCAAATCGATATCCGCCTTCTAAGGGGGTGCATTCGGGCTTTTGCAGAATGCTTTCTGCTTTAAGGGGTACCTCAATTAAGAAACCTCGAGTATGGGCGTTGATATTCCAACGCCCATACTCGAGGTTTCCGTATATAGGTATCTCTCTGAAAGCAGATAGCTCTCCGCGAAGAGCCAGAGGTACCTCTTTGAAGGCAGATACCCTACTGAATCAGTTCTTGAAGCTGTGAATCGGAGCGGGAATACGACCGCCACGAGTCACGAAGGCCTCGCAGCTGGTCTGGTTGACCGGCATGATGGGCGCGTAGCCCATCAGGCCGCCGAAGTTCGCCATTTCACCAACGCCCTTGCCCGCCACAGGGATCACACGCACGGCAGTGGTCTTCTGGTTGACCATGCCGATGGCGGCTTCGTCGGCGATCAGGCCGGAGATGGTGAAAGCAGAGGTATCGCCCGGAATGGCGATCATGTCAAGACCCACCGAGCATACGCAGGTCATGGCCTCAAGCTTCTCGAGGGTCAGGCAACCGGAGGCGGCAGCGTCAATCATGTTCTTGTCTTCGGAGACCGGGATGAACGCACCGGACAGACCGCCCACGTAGGAGGACGCCATGATGCCGCCCTTCTTGACCTGGTCGTTGAGCATGGCCAAGGCCGCAGTGGTGCCGGGAGCGCCAACCTGTTCGAGGCCTATCTTCTCAAGCACTTCGCCCACCGAGTCGCCCACGGCCGGGGTCGGAGCAAGGGAAAGGTCGATGATGCCGAACGGCACGCCAAGACGGCGGGAAGCCTCCTGAGCCACAAGCTGGCCCACGCGCGTGATCTTGAACGCGGTGCGCTTGATGGTCTCGCACAGGAACTCGAAGTCCTTGCCTTTGGCCGCATCGAGTGCGCGGGAGACCACACCGGGGCCGGAGACACCAACGTTGATGACCGCGTCGCCTTCGGTAACGCCGTGGAAGCCACCGGCCATGAACGGGTTGTCGTCAGGCACGTTGCAGAACGCCACGAACTTGACGCAGCCGTAAGAGTCGTTGTCGGCGGTGCGCTCGGAGATGTCCTTGATGATGTGGCCGAGCAGTTCGACCGCGTTCATGTCGATGCCGGTCTTGGTGGAACCGACGTTCACAGACGAGCACACGATGTCGGTCTCGGAAAGCGCCTGCGGCAGGGACTTAATCAGCAGTTCCTCAGCCGGGGTCATGGCCTTGGAAACGAGCGCGGAGTAGCCGCCGATCAGGTCGACGCCGACTTCCTTGGCCGCCTTATCCAGCGCATGCGCGATCTTGACGAAATCCTCGCTCGTCTTGCAGGAGCTGGCACCCACCAGTGAAATCGGGGTGACGGTAATGCGCTTATTGACGATCGGGATGCCGTAGTCACGCTCAATGGCCTGACCGGTGGAGACGAGATCCTTGGCGTAGGTGGTGATCTTGCGGTAAATGTTGTTGCAAGTCGTGTCGACGTTGTCCGTCGCACAGTCGAGCAACGAGATGCCCATGGTGATGGTGCGGACGTCGAGCTTCTCCTGCTCGATCATCTGATTGGTCTCGTGGACCTCCATGATATTCAGCATGGTGTGTTCCTTACAGGATATTTAAAGACTAGTTTGGCGGTCACCCTCATCAGAGGGATAAGGATGGCTCCGTCAGCGGAAAGCCCACCGGGCTTTCCGCCTCCTCGCGTGCGGCGGCCTGCTGAGCGGGCCGCCTCAAATACGGTGCATCTTGGTGAAGATTTCCTCACGCTGGCAGCGGATGCGCACACCGATGTCGTCGCCGAGGTCCTCAAGGTTGCCGACCATCGCGCCGAAGTCCTTGTCCGCGTTGGCGTAGTCGACAATCATCATCATGTTGAAGTAACCGTCGATGATGGTCTGGGAAATGTCAAGCACGTTGACCTGATGTTCGGAAAGGTATGTGCAGACGCGTGCGATGATGCCGACAGTATCCTGACCGACGACGGTGATGATTGCCTTGTTCATGGAACTCCCTAAACGTGAGGTGTGAATATCCAGTTACCGTCTTGGCGAATTGCCGGACGTGCCCTCAAGTATAGGGAAGGCACGTGCCAAAACACGTGCCTTTCGTCTGTTTTGCCTTACATACTGAGATGACTGCCGGTTACCACCTACCGCTGCAGCAGCTGTATGTCACCGCCAGATGCCGTCAAGCACACGCACATCCACGCAATCGACCTTGCCGTCAGCAACAAAACGGAACTCGCCATCGCCGTCCGCACCTTGGAACAGCATACTGCCGGCCGCTTCGCCGTTGTTAAGGAAGACTTCCACCACATTACGGTCGAAGAAGATTTCGACGCGACGCACATCGGCGATGCCGCTATCGAAATCGATGTCGTCCACGACTGTTCCCTTCGTGACCAGTCGGGTCACGCCGTCGCGACGCTGCAGCTGCAATTCCATCGAATTACCATTGGCGGAATTGGTACCAGTCGCGATGAGCATTGTGAAATCGTCATCGTCAGCCAGATGCATGTCCGTGTAATACGCGTTGTTCGGCACAATAAAGAAGGTCCCGTTTTCGTCTGCATGCGCTTCCAAACGATCGCCTAGCAGCTGCTCGTACACTTCCTTGACAGGACGGCTGATCAAGCGGCCGTCACGCACGTGCAGTTCACGTGGCAGCGACATCATGCCGTTAGCGATGCACGGCTTTTCCACACGCATCGCGGGAAAGTCGGTATACCAGCCGAACACGATACGACGCCCGTCGTCGGCAGCAAAGCTTTGTGTCGCGTAGTAGCCGGTACCGAAATCGCACCAATCGCTGTTCCCTACCTGCAAACGTGGGCCATCGGCGGTGTCCTTGAGATCACCAACATACCAACGCACCTGCTGGAAACGACCTTGCTTGTCACGGTAGTGCATCAAAGCTCCGATGGCGACCGTCTTGCCGTCGAGCTGGAACAGGTCAGGACATTCGTAGGTACGTGACAGCTGGTGGCCGAAGTCGGCGAGCACCGGTCCTTCATACTGCCACGTCACGTTGCGCTTGAGCGGTTTCTTCGCGGAGAAGAGCGCCATGGCAGGCACCGTATCCATATTGGGCTTGTCGGTGCCGGGCATGCCTTGCGGACCGCACGTAAACCAGCCGTCTGTACCCTGTACGCTGATGCCAGGCGCCGCGGAGGACACAGCATCAGTATCGAATTCGGCGACCGGCAGATTCGTGGCGGTCACCATGTAAGCGCGTTCCGGATCGATCGCCTCGCCGCCCATGCCGGTTTCCACCTTCGGATCACGGAAATCGAAGCCAAAACCATCGTTAACGCGCAACGCGACTGGAGATTCGACACTCACATGCACGCCATCCTCACACAAGCAGGTGGTCTGGTATTCAGTAACAGACGATTCGTCTCCGCGAGTCTCCAGGTGCCGGGTCAGGTACAGGCGAATAGCGGCCGCATCATCACCCTTGCAGGGATTATCACACGCATCCACCGTCACCGCTGATCCGGAGAACGCGCCGCCAACGATGCGTTCGTCGATATGCAGCTCCGGCTGCGGTTCGAGGAAGATTGGCAGATGCGTCCAATGCACCAGATCGCGGCTTACCGCATGGCCCCAGTGCATATTGTCCCAGCCAAAACCATACGGATTGAATTGGTAGAACAGATGGTAGCGTCCTTGGAAACGACACAGGCCGTTAGGATCATTCATCCAGCGAGCGAATGGCTCGAAATGCGCCGCAGGACGAGCGAAACGATCATAGATCTGCTCCAGCGTCGGCTGCGTATCCCATTCATTGTCGTACGGATTCATGCTGATGAAACGCACGCCTTCATCAAGGAGATTCTCACACTCGGACAAGTAGGCGAACCGCACGGTCAGTTGGCGCGCTCTCACCGTGAGACACACGTTTGTCGGCACCGGAATCAAGAAACGGTGGCGACGCTCGGCCACCGGCATGGCATGGCTGGCGATTTGATGGCCGTCCCCGTCTGTAATGGTGACGGCAGCGTCATCGCCGCATCTTTCGGCGAACAATTCCAGCAAGCGGTAGCCGCCGGTTTCGACGGCAACGGAATAGTTGTCAGGCATAATAATTTCCTCCACAGCGCCACATGATCAGATATCATGTGGCTACGCATTGAAAAACAGATAATTAGAAAAACAAATACGGAAAAAGGAAACGTCCGTCACGACACGATGGAATCGCGTTCGATGATGCGGCAGCGCAATGCTGTTTTGCTGCCATCACGTTGCCTCTGCACCGCCATGCCACGATCGGACTCAAGATCGGCTACGGCCTTGTCGCCGTCAAGTATGGTGACAAGTTGCCGAACCGCTTCAAAACCCATCTCATAATGGGGTAGTTCCAGCGTAGTCAGTGATGGTTTGATCACATTAGTGATGAACGGCTGGTTATCGATGCTGATCACCGACACGTCAGCGCCGATGCGCACTCCGCGTTCGCGTGCGGCTTCGTAGATGAAAGTGGCGCGCACATCGTTGAAACAAAAGATGCCGTCCGGCTTGATTTCGTCGAACACCCGCGCCGCTTCATCGTCCGCGTTAGTAAATTCCGATACTTCGACGACCAAAGCGTCATCGAATGGAATGCCCGCTTCCGCAAGCGCACGTCGGTAACCAGTCAGACGTTGCTCTTGCGCGACGATGGATGTTGCGGAACCGTAGTAGACGATGCGTCTGCATCCAGCTTGGATCAGACGGTTGGTGGCGTCATACCCCGCCAGTTCATCATCGGGGTAGACCGAGGGAACTCGCCCCGCTGCATCCTCACTGTCCACCACCACGGTCGGGCTGCCTTCCAAGACTTCGGGAATGTCCACTTTGCGGTGGAACATCATGGCGTATAGGAAGCCATCCACGTTATATCGGAGCAGGGCGGATATTTCTTGGTTCTCGAGTTCGGCGTCATTATTGGTGTTCGTGGTAAGCAGTATGTATCCGAGCTTGCTCGCGGCATCCTGCGCACCTTCGAGTACCTTGCTCGCATACGGAGTCGTGGCTATCTCATCGGTGACGAATCCCAGAGTATTGGATTTGCTGGTGCGTAAGGTGCGCGCCACGGAATTAGGCTTGTACCCCATGTTCTCGGCAGTCGCACGGATTTTCTGCGCAACCGCCTTGCTGACGCGATTGTGATCCTTGTTGTTCATAACCAAAGACACAGTGCATACGGAAACACCCGTTTCCTTAGCTATGTCTTTGATAGACACCAATCGTTTGGACCTGTTCACTCGTTGACTTACCGACGACTGTACCGTTTTATCACCCCCTTTTTTCGAACATGTCACGATGTCTGGTTTCGGGCGCGGCCCGTGCTCTGTTCCATGCGGTCATGAATGTCCATTCCAGGCAGACGGCCGAATGAATAAACAATCCAAGCTGTGCAGAACATCGGCAGCGACAAGCCGAACACCATGAGAATTCCAGACCATTGCACCCATACAAGCACAGTGAGAATCAGCAGCCCGACCTGCAGAAGGCTGCACAACGGGCGTGCCACAATCATCGCCAGTGTCGTACGAACAATCCAGACGGGACTCTCTTCATAGTTCGCGCGCACCACCCAAACCAAAGACGAGAACACCGCCAAAACTACGATGATGAGCAGCAGCACGCCGGAAACCATGATGTCGAAATCGCCGCGAGCATGCCAGTTCATTACGCAGTAGTCGACGATAACCACGGCCCAGAGAATAATCAAAGGCCAACCGAAAAGATTCGCGCGCTTGACTTCGCTTTTCCAGAAGCCGTGGAACGTCTTCCAAACTTCCTTGGCCCGCATTGAACGGTCCTCAGAAAGCAGCCACGCACGGAACGTAGCCTGCGCAGCCGCGAACGAGGGGAGAAATCCCAGCACGACGGCTCCCATCAGAGTGTGCGCGAGTATGGCCACGTTGACCACGAAAATCGCGACTAACAGACGGCAGAACCGCTCGTAGGCCACAGAGAAGCGGGCAAGCATAGCGAATCCTTTCTATCGGCTGGCTTTTGGATTGGTTGTCTCTCGTCGGATTGCGTTTGACTCAACCCTTGACCGCGCCGAGCATCACACCCTTGTTGAAGTACTTCTGCAAGAACGGATAGAGCACAAGCAGAGGCAGGGTAGAGACGATGATGATGCCGAACTTGATCTGATCGGCGGCCTGCTGCTGCGCAGCCGCGTTGACATTGGTTCCAGTACCCTGCGCCACCAGCAGCAACTGCTGCAACACCACCTGCAATGGCTGCTTCGTGTCGTCGGTGATGTAGATAAGGCCCGTCATGAAGTCGTTCCAGTGGCCGACAAAGTAGTACAGACCAATTACAGCCAGAATCGCGGAGCTTAACGGCAGCACAATCTTGAAGAAGTAGCCAAAGTAGCTCAGCCCGTCGATCTGGGCCGCGTCGAAGAGCTCTTCGGGGATAGAGGTCTCGAAGAAGGAGCGGGCCACGATCACGTTGTACACGGAAACCGCGCCAGGCAGGATGAACACCCACATGCTGTTGTTGATGCCGAGGCTCTTGTACAGCAGGTAGTTCGGAATCAGGCCGCCGGCGATGAACATGGTCACGGTGAACAGGAACATGATCACGCGTCGCGGCTTGAACTCGCGACGGGATAGCGCGAAAGCGCAGGGAATGGTCACTGCCATGTTGACCGCGGTGCCGACCACCGAATAGATGATGGTGTTGAGATAGCCCTGCCAGATGCGCTGGTTGGCGAACACCTTAGCATAGCCAGCGAAGGTCACATCCTTGGGTAGCAGCAGCACTTCACCGCCGGCCACGGCGTTCGGATTTGAAAATGATGCGATGACCACGAACCACAGCGGGTAGAGCACCGCCACAATGGTCAGGAGCAGCAGCACATTGATGATGCCCGACACCGCCCAGTCACCCGGCTTCTGCTTCTGACGCACGTGCTTGTTCCAGGGAATGTCGTTCTTGTTCTGGGTAACAGCCTCAATTGTTGCAGACATGATAAAACCCTTCTAGAAAATGCTCGTATCGGAAACGCGCTTGGCGATTGCATTCGCGGTGATCAGGAAGATGAAGTTGACCAAGGTGTTGAACAGGCCGATTGCCGTCGAATACGAGTATTGGCCATTGATAATACCGATTTTGTAGGTGTATGTGGCGATGACTTCGGTGGCCGGCATGTTCAGCGAGTTCTGCATCAGATAGATCTTGTCGAAGCCCACGTTGAGCACGGAGCCCATGTTCATGATGAGCAGGATCGCGCATGTCGGCATGATCGCAGGAATATCGACGTAGCGAATCAACTGCAAACGGCCTGCACCGTCGATCTTCGCCGCCTCGTACAGCGATGTGTCCACGCCGGCGAGCGCAGCTAGGTAGATGATGGAGTTCCAACCAACATGCTGCCAGACTTCGGAAATCCAATAGACCGCGGTGATGGCACTGGTGGAACCCATCAGTGATTCGTCGCCGAAGAAGCGACCGAGAATTCCGGTGCCAGGAGTCAGGAAGATGTTGAGCATGGAGACGATGACCACCACGGAGATGAAGTGCGGCATGTAGGTAATCGTCTGCACGAAACCTTTGATTTTCTTAGAACCGATCTGGTTGATCAGCAGGGCCAGGATAATCGGGAAGATGAAGCCCATAACCAATGTCCACAGGGAAATGCGGATGGTGTTGGTCATAATCTCACCAAACAGCGGGTTGTGGAAGAATTCCAGGAAGTATTTGAAACCGACGAATTTGCCGCCGGTCAGGCCTTTGGTCGGATCGAACTCGCGGAAGGCGAGCTGGATGCCCCACATCGGCACGTAGGAGAACAGTCCCACGAAGAACAATGCCGGAGCGGAAAGAATCCACAACTGCCAGTAGCGACGTAAATGGTCGGCGATGCGATCGAGCAGACCTGGTTTCTTGCGGTCGGGAGCCGCTTCCATCGCCACGGTCCGTGCAGCAACGCCTTGCGATGTTTGTGCACTCATGTTGGTCTCCAATTTAGGATGATTGCTAGGGAACAAAAGTGCGGGGTCCGGCGGCAGTCACGGGAGAGAAACGAACCCGTGCGATGGACCCCGCGGTATTGCTTGGCTACTTGGTGTACTTGTCGTACCACTTCTGCCAAATCTTGATGTTGGCGTCGAGGCCGAGGGTCGGTTCGGACACCTTCTTCACGTAGGCATCCCATTCCTTGTCGATGCCGCCCTTCTGGACCCACTTCGCGATCTGGTTGTTCGCGTAGTTGGAGATGGCGGTGTTGTTGTTCTGCAGGGTGTTGGAATCCTCGGTATTCGGGCGCACGTAAATCGGTACGACATCCTTGACGCCGTCGACGCGGTTGCGCGCCTCACGAATGGCCAAGTCGGACGCAGTGACCTGGTCGGCGTTGGTGTCGTTGACCATCTTCACATCGTCGCGGATCCAGCCACCGAAGCGGTCCTGCAGGGCGACGGCGCGGGTATCAGGATATTCGGCGTAGGCTTTAGCCTTGTCGATGGTGTACTGGTGGTCGCCGTCATCGGAGACGATATCCGGAATAGAGCCGAAGAATCCAGCCACGGAAAGCTTCTCGCCATACATGGCGTCGATGACCTTGTAGATGGCGTCTTGGTTAGCGGCGTTCGGGTTGACGGTCAGGCCGGAACCAGAGTAGGCCCAGCGGCAGGCGTCCTGGGAATAATCCCACTTGACCTGGGAGTCGGGCGTGGAGGCGTCCTTCTTCAGCGGCGGCAGGGTGACGTACTGGTCGCCGAGCTTGTCGCCGTATTCGGCGTAGTTGGACCAACCGAAGGAGACGCCGGTCAGCGCGGTCTTGCCGTCACTGACGGTCTGTGAAGCGTATTGCGGGGCGTCGCGGGTGAGCACATCCTTCGGGATAAGTCCCTTGGCCATGAGTCCGTGCAGGTAGGAGACGACGTCCTTGAGCGCGTCGGAGGTGTAATAGCTCTTAACCTTGCCGTTGTCCACATAGTAGCCCTGTTCGGAAGCGCCGCCGCCCATGAAGGAGGTGACCACGCCTTCGGAGTTCATCAGCGTCAGGGGGCTCCACAGGCCGAAGCCGAGGCTGCGGATGTTCATCGGCACCTCATCAGCCTTGCCATTGCCGTTCGGATCCTGGGTCTTGAATGCATCGAGCACGTTCTCGAGCTCGTCCCAAGTGGTCGGCATCTGGAGTCCCAGCTTGTCCAGCCAAGTCTTGTTGATGAACATGTGAGTGCCGGAAACCTCGTAACCCTTGCCGCGGTCGGAGGGCAGCATGGCGATCTTGGTGCCATCGGTAACGTACTTCGCGGCACCCGGCTGGGCCTTGAGGAACTTCTTGACGTTCGGCATCTTGTCCAGATGCGGCTTGAGATCCTCGAAATAGGTGCTGTACTTGGCCGCATCCACCATGCTAAACAAGCTCAAGCCAATGTCCGGGAATTCACCGGCGGCCATCTTGGCGCTCTTCTGCTGGCCCCACGCGTTGTCGGAGACTTCCTGCCACTTGATGGTGCAGTCGCAGGCGGCTTCCAGATCCTTGGTGTACTGGGTGTCCTGCATCGGATGGTCGGTCACGTTGCGACGAACCAGAATGTTGACAATCGGCTTGCCATTCTCATCTGTGGTGGCCTGCTTGTTGCCGCAGGCGGCAAGCGCCGTGGCCATAGTCGCAACCGCAGCGATTGATGCCAACAGGCGAACACTCCTTCGTGCCATGATTAGGCTCCTTCTTCCTTGATGTTTCCTCCTCGTACCGATGTAAGACGCACCTGTACGAGCCCGTCAGCCACTTGCTTTGTGACTGTTTCTTTGCGGTGGTCAACACTATAAATCGTTAATCGTTTAATGTCAAACGTTAATCGTTTATCTCAATAGTTAACACTCTCATTGACCAGTCCACCCAGCGCCGCAAACGTAAACTTCGGCTCCATACTGCCGTTCTCGCAGAACACCGGAATCACCCACATCGCGACACGCCGTTACTCGTATAACGTATCTTTTTCCATCAAATACACGTACAACCCGTCCGTTGTACGCACAAAAGCGTAGCCGAACATGACGGCCACCAAGTCGGCCGCTACTTACAAAAGGTGCTCCCCTCCTTCAGGAGGAAGAAGAAGCGCACGGATACGATCAGACAGCACCAAACCAAACAGTAGCCGCACCTGGGAGCCAGGATGAAGCATTCGGCATCGTGCCTGCTGGCCATCGTCGTGGGATACGCTGTGCACCATCTGGCCCACAAGTAAATCATGCAAAAACGCGCGTTGGCGCACGTCCTTTTTCATGGACGTGCGCCAACGCGCGTTTTTGCATCAGCTTCCGAGATCAGGCCTCGCGGCTCGCGGAAGCCGCAGCGAACGCCGGCAAGGCGCGAGGTGCGTTGAAACCTTCCTTTTCGAAGCGGTCAGCAATCTTCTGTGCAATCTCGTGGCCCTGGCCCTTATCAACCAAAGCGATGATGGAGCCGCCGAAGCCGCCGCCGGTCATACGCGCACCGTAGGCGCCGTTCTTGCGGGCCACGTCTACGGCGATGTCCAGCTCGGGGACGGTGACCTCGTAGTCGGCGGCCAGCGAATCGTGGGAAGCGTTGAACAGACGGCCCGCAGCCTTGATGTCGCCCTGAGCGAAGGCACGCACGAAGGAACGCACGCGCTCGATTTCGGTGACGACGTGGCGCACGCGCTTCTTCATGGTCTCGTCAGGCAGGGCGTCAAGCGTTTCCTTGAGGGCCTGGAACTGGTCATCGGCCTTGGAGATGCCGTCGGCGGTAACGCGCAGGTTGGCCACACCGAGAATCTTGGCGGCTTCCTCGCAGGTGGCGCGACGCTGAGCGTACTGGCCATCGTTGAGCTGGTGCGGAGCCTGGGTATCGACCACAAGCAGCTCGAGGTTGTACTTGTCAAGGTCGAACTCCTGCTGGGAGACGTTCTCCAGCGGGGTCAGCTCCGGACGGCAGTCAAGCAGCAGCGCGTGGCCCTCGGTGCAACGCATGGAAGCGTTCTGGTCAAGACCGCCGGTGGAGGCGCCGGCCATCTCGTTCTCGGACTTGATGGCGGCGTTGATGAGGGTCACACGGCCGGCGTCGGAATCGCCGTAGCCAAGGCCGTACACGTCGTCCAGAGCCAGAGCGGTGGAGCAGGTCATGGCGGCGGAGGAGCTCAGGCCGGAGCCCAGCGGCACGCAGGAGACGAAGGCGGCATCAAAGCCCTTGACCTTGTCGAAACCAGCCTGACGCAGCGCCCAAGCCACACCGGTCGGGTAGGCGGACCAGCCGTCCACGCCACGGGCCTTGAGGCCATCGAGATCAGCTTCAGCGACCTTGTCGGGAGCCACGCCGGAGACGACGCGAACCTTGGTGTCTTCGCGCGGCTTCAGGGCGATGAAAGTGCGGTGCGGCAGAGCGATCGGCAGGCACAGGCCGGCGTTGTAATCGGTGTGCTCACCGATCAGGTTCACACGGCCCGGAGCAGCCCACACGCCCTCGGGCGCAGCGCCGTAGGTGTCCACAAACAGCTTGGTGGCTTGCGAGACGCCCTCTTCATGGGTCAGCGGCTCAATGAATTCAACAGCAGACATTGGTGTTTTTCTTTCTATCAGTCGGCGATATCGATGGAGCCGAGCTCGTGGAAGCGCTTGGCGATGAGTTCCGGCGTGGTGTCGGAGATCCAGGCGGCCATGCCGGATTCGGAGCCAGCGAGGTACTTGATCTTATTGGCAGCACGACGGAAGGAGAAGAACTGCAGGTTCAGGCGGTAGTTCTCACGGCGAGCGTCGTGAATCGGGGCCTGGTGCCATGCGGCGATGTACGGCAGGTCCATGCCCTTGCCGTCGCCCTTGTCGAAGAACGCGTTGCCGCGCTTCAGGAGGTGCGAGTACATGGAGGCAAGGTCCCAACGCTCTTCGTCGTTGAGCTCGTCCAAGGTGAGCACGTCGCGAACCGGAGCCACGTGGACCTCAAGAGGCCAGCGGGCGGCGGCCGGCACGTAAGCAACCCAAGAGTGGTTACGCATCACAATGCGCTCGCCAGCCTCGAGCTCGGCATTCATGATGTCCTTAAGCAGGTTGCCACCGGTCTTCTCGTGGTAGGCCTCGGTGTGCTGGAGTTCCTTCTCCATCTTCGGGGCGATGAACGGGTAGCAGTAGACCTGACCATGCGGGTGGGCAAGGGAGACGCCGATCTCCTGACCGTGGTTCTCGAACGGGAAGATCTGCTCGATGCCCTCCATCTTGGAGATTTCAGCGGTACGGAAGGCCCATGCCTCGACCACGGTACGCAGGCGGGACACCGGCAGGTCAGCCGGCAGGCCGTTCTCGTTCGGATCGAAGCAGATGACTTCGCAGCGGCCGGCGGCCAGCTTCTTTTCCCACAGCGGGTTGCCATCAACGTAGGTCACATCCTCGGAGACACCGGGCACGCGCACCATGGAGGGGAAGCGGTTCTCGAACACCACGACGTTGTAATCGGTGTCCGGCACCTCGCCGTCCTGATACGGGTCGCCGGGCTTGCGGGCGGCCAGCGGGTTGCCCTTGGCGGTGGCGCCGGGGCCAGCGGTGATCGGGCGGTTCATACGCGCGGTGGCCATCGGAATCCAGTCACCGGTCAGCGGGTCGCGGCGCATCTGCGGAGCGGCGTACGGCACTTCGTTGCCGTCGGCGTCCAGGTGCGGGGCAAAACGGTAGTCCAGCGGGCGCGGATCCTTGAGCTCGCGGGTCTTGGCACCGGAGACGAACTCGGGATCGTCGTCCAGATAGAAGAAGTCACGACCGTCGGCAAGCGTCGTCGGCGTGATGCGGATATGCTTCTTCGCGTACTCTCCGGGGGTGTAGTTGGCGAAATCAGCCATGGGTGTTACTCACTTTCCTCAATGGTCTCGCTCTGGTGGGCCAGCACGAGTTCCTTTACCAAATCCTTGGTTTTGGCGGCGGAGTCAGGGTCGAGACCGTCGTCGGTGATGACCGTGTCCACCTGGTCGAAGCGCGCGAACAGCGACAGCGACGTGCAGCTCCACTTGGTGTGATCGGTCAAAACTATGGTGCGATCGGCGATGTCCATCATCGCCATATCGGTAGCGGCCTCAAGCGAGTTCGGCATGAGGAAGCCGCGGGGAATCGACACTGAATGAGTGCCGAGGAATACAGTGTTGACGCGCAGCGAGGCGACGACCTTGTCCGCAATCGGCCCGACAAGCGAGTTTGAGCGGGTGATTACACCGCCGGTGACAATCACTTCCACATCCTTGGATTCGAGGGCCTGCACCAACTCGGCCACTGGAATCGAATTGGTGAGAATGGTGATGCCGCTGGACTGCTGCGATTCGAGCAGATGCTGGGCAAAGACATAGGCCGTGGTGCCGCCACCGATGGCGATCACGTCGCCAGGAGCCACGTATTTGATAGCTTCCTGGGCAATGGCATCTTTCAGACCGATGTCCATCTGGGACTTGACGGAGAACAGAGGCTCGCTCAGCAAGGTACTAGTGGTCACCGCGCCGCCATGGACGCGCTTCAACAAACCCTTGTCGGCAAGTTCGGCGATATCGCGGCGGATGGTCATCGCTGACACACCCAGCTCCTTCGATAGCGCAGTAATACGCACAGCACCGCGCGTGCGCAGCCTGCTCAAGATGAGATGCTGACGTTGTGACGAAATCATGCGAACATTATCGCACACAAAAGCTCACAAACCAAACCGGCTTGAGCGTTTTGGGGACAATTTCCCGAAAATTCCGGGCGATTCAAACCTATACTCCTGCAGAACCGCGCAAAAACGCACATTTTTCAGGACTGTCAACATGTAATGTTCCGAACTTCCTTCAGCCACCGTGCAGCCCCCACGAATCTCCCCCTCAGTCGCTGCGCGACAGCTCCCCTCAGAGAGGGGAGCCAAGAAAGACGAACTTAAAGAATAGGAACACCATGCTGGTCACAATCTGCTGAAACGTGAGACAATGGGCAATATGACTTACGTTTCTGAAAGCTTTTGGCACGACGCCGTCAACAAAGCCACCACTGACCTGTTCACTTTTGGCTATAAGCACATCATCAAGCCGAACTTCGTGTTCAACCATCGCCCCGATGAAGCGCATGATCAGATGATCGAATTTTGCTCCGTGGCCAAACACATGCCGCCACTGCTGTTTGCCGAGCGCATGATGCTCAACTACACCGATCCCATTCTGGAGACGAATGTGATGGGAATCGACTTCACCAACCCGTTCGGCCTGTCCGCCGGCCTCGACAAGAACTGCGAGATGCCCGTGCTGCTTGACAACGCCGGTTTCGGCTTTGAGACGGTCGGCTCCACCACCTCCCGCCCATGCCCGGGCAACGCCAAGCCCTGGTTCCATCGTCTGCCCGAATACGATTCGATGATGGTGCACGTGGGACTCGCCAACATCGGCTCGGACAAGGTCATCGAGCGCGCCGAGAAGGCATGGACCCAGGCAAACCAAATGCAGGTGTCCGTCTCAATCGCCCGCACCAACGACGACCAGTGCGGCGATTTGGACGAAGGCATCGAGGATTACTGCATCTCCATGCGCCGTGCCGCCGGCCGTACCGCAATGGTGGAGGTCAATGTCTCCTGTCCGAACACACACGTGGGTGAACCGTTCACCTCCACATCGGAGGCACTTGACCGACTGTTCACCGCACTCGACAAGATCGATCGCCCGCAGCCAACGCTGGTCAAGATGCCGTTGAATAAGCCGTGGGGTGAGTACAAGGAACTGCTCGATGTGCTGGCCGAGCACAATGTGCAAGGCTTGTCCATCGCCAATCTGCAGAAGGACCGCACCGGGCTTGAGATTCCGCGTGACTGGGAAGGCGGTCTGTCCGGCGGCCCGTGCACGCAGGCCAGCAATGAGCTGATTCGCAAAGTGTACAAGGACTATGGCGACCGGTTCGCCATCGCCGGCATCGGAGGCGTCTTCACCCCCGAGCAGGCCTATGAGAAGATTCGTTCCGGTTCAAGCCTGGTCATGTTCATCAGCTCGCTGATGTACCGTGGCCCGCAGCAAATCACCGTATTGAAGCGCGGCCTAGCCAACCTGCTGCGCCGTGATGGATTCGAGCATGTTTCCGACGCCGTCGGCGTGGACGTGAAGTAGTTTGCGAATCTAGATATCCCGGCTCCCGCTGGCGGGAGCTGCCGAACACAGTGAGGCTGAGGGTGGTCGACGTATGTACGTTAACCACCCTCAGTCCGGCTTTGCCGGCCGGCTCCCGCCAGCGGGAGCCTATGTATACAACACTCAGTACGCGCCACGCACGTATTGCGGTGCGTAAGGCGCCTCGGCAACCGGCACGCCAAGCTTGTGGGCGGCACGCAATGGCCAATTCGGGTCGCGCAGCGCAGCACGGCCAATCTCCACCGCATCAGCTTCGCCGTGAATCAGAACCTTCTCCGCCTGCTTCGGCTTGGTGATAAGACCCACCGCCGTCACCGGCACGTCGGCCTTGGCACGCACCTGCTCGGCAAACGGCACCTGGTAGTTCGGCTTGACCGGAATCGAAACGCCAGCCACGATGCCGCCGGTGGACACATCCACCAGATCCACGCCATGCTCTTTGAGCATCTTGGATACCAGAATCGTCTGATCCAGGTCCCAGCCGCCCGCGGCCCAATCAGTCGCGGAGATACGCACCAACACCGGCAAAGTATCGGGAACAACTCCGCGCACCGCGTCCACGATCTCCAGCAGAAAACGTGCACGACCGTTCAGATCACCGCCGTATTCGTCGTCACGCTCGTTGCTCAGCGGATCAAGGAACTGGGAAATCAAATACCCGTGAGCGGCATGAATCTCAATTGCCTGGAACCCGGCGGCGACCGCACGGCCAGCCGCAGCGGCGAAGGCTCTGATGATGCCATGAATCTCATCCACGGACAGTGCACGCGGCATATCCAACCCACCAAAAGCGATTTCGGACGGTGCCACCGTAGGCCATCCACCCGCTTCAACAGGCACGCTCTGATTCTCATATCCCACTGCAAAGCATCCGGTGGAAGCCTTACGTCCAGCGTGGTTGAGCTGCACGGCTGGCACCGCTCCGGCCTCACGAATACCATCTACAATCCAGCGCCAAGCGTCAATCTGGCCGTCTTCCCACAGACCCAGATCACACGGCGAGATACGGCCTTCCGGTGCCACTGCAGTCGCCTCGGCAATAATCAGTCCAAAGCCACCAAAGGCACGAGACACATAATGCTGGTAGTGGAACGGCGTGGGTTTGCCATCACGCGCATAGGCGGAATACGTGCACATCGGCGGCAGCCAGATGCGGTTACGCACGGTAAGGCCACGCAGCTCCATCGGGGTGAACAGCCCCGGGCGGTTCTTCTTGGTCTTCTTCTCTCCTTTAGCCACCGTTGTGCCTTTCTTGTCTTGGTCTGACTTATGTTTGCTGGATTTGCCTGATTTACCGGACTTACCCGATTTCCCAGAGCCTGCAGATTTGCCGCCGTCCGCCGCTGCGGCAAGCGTCACTGCCTCCAGTTCGGGCACATCGAACCCTCGGAAATCAAAATTGCCGTGCGTCGTCTCATCGTCGCTCATCGCTCCCCTTTCCGATGCCGGTCGATACCGGTGGTGCAGTCGGCACAATATCCGTCATTATTGTAAGACGGGCGCAGGCCCGAAAAGGCCCGCGCCCGTCAACTACGTAACCAGCAATCACATATGTAGGTAATACGTCATGTGTTACTGATCGTTCTGTGAGTTGTTCGACTCATTGTTCGTGGACGAATCATTGTTATTGTTATCGTTATTCGTCGTGGTTGACCGTCTCGTACTATACGAACGTCCGGCAATACCAAACGTAGTGCCGCTGGTCATATACTTCGCAACGCCTTGACCGTAGTCGTTATCAATCGGCAATTGCTTCGCATCCGCGTAGGCATTGAGGAAGTTGCGCAATGCCGGTGCTGCAATCGTTGAACCATCCCAGTAGCTGTTGTACACACCATTGATGCGGATGTTGGCAATACGATGGGAATACGGAGCCTGTGCATCACCCACCGACGCAAACGCGGCAATCTGGTTGGGAATGAACGATCCGCCGGATACGGCGAGGTCTTCGCTCGTACCGGTCTTACCGAAGGACTTACGCCCGTTGTTGAGCTGGAAGTTATGGCCCTGACCGTCGGACCTGGTCACACCCTGGTTCAACGTGTAGGCAAGTGTCTGAATAATTTCCGGATCGACCGCCTGATGGCAGTTGGCGGAAGGCACCTTCAGGTCGTTGCCGTCACCGTCGGTGACCTTGGTGATAGCGATCGGGTTGCATTGCACACCGTTTGCGGCATACACGGCGAAGATGCTGGCCATGGTCAACGGCGAAACATTCACTGAACCGACCATCATGGACGGCGTGTACGAAGAGGTCTTTTCAATGGTCTCACCGGTTTTAGCGTCATGGTAGCCGAGCTCCGTGGCGGTGTCAGCCACCTTGCACAGCTTCATGATTGTACCCATGGAAGCCTGCGTGGTGTTGTGCGAGCGAACCAGACCGAGGAACGGACTTTCCGGGTTCACGGTCGTGCCGAACGCGTTCTGCACCTTCCAAAGTTCGCTACCGCCGGTGTAGCTGCCGCAGCTGAAATCAGAAGTGGAGTACGCAGTGGTGGTCTGCAAGTTGTCGTTGATGGAATGACCCGCTTCCATCCATGCGACCAGATTGATGGGCTTCCAGGACGAACCAATCGTCCAGCCGCTGCCACCGCCATCGATGGCATCGACCGCATAGTTCTGACTCGTTTTGGTAGCGTCGTTCGCGGCCTCAGGCGTGGCGTCATAGTGGCGGTTGAGACCAAAGCCCAGCACCTCGCCAGTGCCCGGTTTCACTGCGGCGATTGCGATTTCCATACCGCTGGAATCGTCCGGCGGAATAGTGTTACGCGCGGTGTCCATAAGCATGCGGTTAGCGTCAACATCCAGCGTGGTAACGATCTTCAGACCGCCTTCCTGCAGCAACTTGCTACGCTCGGCAGCGGTTTTGCCGAACTCCTCGGAGTTCTGGATACGGTGCACCACATAGTCACAGAAGAAGGCGTAATCGCCGGTATCCTGGCAACCGACATTGACGTCCTGTACTTTCAGCGTGTCCTTAAGCGGAGTGTTCTTGGCCTCCGTACATTCCTTCTCGCTGATGTACCCTTCCTGTGCCATCAGATCCAGCACAAGATTGCGCTGCTTCTGGCTCTCCTCCTGATTCGCCTCAATCAGCGGGTCATACTTGTTCGGGTTCTTGGTGATGGCCGCGATCGTAGCCGCCTGCACTGCATTAAGGTCGGCGGCGGACACGCTGAAGTACCGCTGGGCCGCGGTCTCAACACCATACAGGTTGCTACCAAACTGGGCGATGTTGAGATATCCCTGCAGAATCTCGGCCTTGGTGTACTTCTTCTCCATCTGCACCGAGATCAGCATCTCACGAATCTTACGTGCCACAGTGTCTTCCGTGGCATGGTATTGGGCAATCGAATCGTTGTCTTCAATGGCCTGCATAAGCAGCACGTTCTTGACATACTGCTGGGTCAGCGACGAACCGCCCTGCTGATCGCCCTTCAACAGATAGGTGTTGACGAACGCTCGCATCACGCCCTGCACGTCCACGCCGGCGTGGGTCCAGAAACGGCGATCCTCACGCGCCACCACGGCCTGCTGCATGACCTTGGAAATCTTCTTCAGCGGCACGACGATACGGTTCTGGCTGTAAAAATCCGTAATGACGGTGGTGCCATCGCTCGCATACATCGTCGACTTCTGCGGGAGACTAGTCACATCGAAGTCCACGTTCTCGACCTTCAGTGACGGAATCACTGCCTTGGCTACGTTATTGGCACCGATGACGCCTGGGATAAGCAGCACGCTGGTCGCCACACCACCGCATACGGCAAGCATGATGTAGGCCAAGAGCAGAACGAGCACACGACGAACTGTAAGGGACTTCTTTTTGGGCATGGGCCCCATTCTAAATGGCCCGCCCTACCAACCGAGTGTTCGGCCCCGCAAAATGGTCAATCATCACAAGAACCGCACTCGTATAACGTTTGCTGAATAGCAACTGGATATGCAGCAAATCGCGAAGAAACGTGCCGTTAGCGCCGCGAGCGCCGAATCAGCATGCCTGGCTGGAAGATGATAATCGATCGGCCATCACGCGCAATCCAGCCACGATTCGAGAAGTCCATCAACGCCTTGTTCACGGTCTCACGGCTGGATCCAACCAGCTGGGCCAGCTCTTCCTGGGTGAGGTCATGCGGCACTTTCAGGCCTTGTTCCACCGGCTCACCGAAGCGGGAACCAAGATTGAGCAGGGTCTTGGCCAAACGCGCCGGCACATCCATAAACACCAGGTCGGAGATGCGCTCATTGTTATCGCGCTGACGATTAGCCATCACCTGCAGCATATCGATAGCCACACGCGGATGCTCGTCCAGCCAGGAGAACAGGGTGTCGTGCTCCAACCAGACCACGCACGTGCCATGGCTCATGGCCACAGCCGACGCGGTGCGGGGACCACCATTCGGATCGAATACCGGAATCTCCCCCAGCACTTCACCGGGCGCATGGATGGACAATAACTGCACACGATCGTCGGAAGAAGTACGAACCAGCTTGACCCGGCCGCGCTCCAACAGATACATACGGTGATCGGTATCGCCCTCAGAGAAAATGTAGTCGCCTTTGTCGTATGCGGCGTGCTTCAGATACGGCAACAGTTCTTCGGCTTCGCTGGGCGAGACCTGCTTGAACAGTGCCGTATGCAGCAGGATGTTCTCCTCATCAGCAAAAGCATTTGGCGTTTCCAAGCTCATTGCACCGTCCTTATCTGTGTGGCCGTCATCGGTCATCCGTCATATTGTAACGCGACCCGCGGGATTCGACAGCGACGTTCCATCTATCGCACGGAGCCACCGCGACCCTCGCTACGAGGCATCACCGCGAAATTGAGCAGGGGTGAACCATGCGAGTAAATCATCGATAATCTGTTCACGGGTGAGACCGGTCTGACTTTTCATCGGGTCCACTCGTTTAACGGCGGATCGCACTGCCTTATCCGAAAGTTTCTCCTGGCTGGTATTGAGCACACGGGCCATCTTGGCCGCATCGATGTCGTATGCCATCGTCACATGGTGAAGCACCGCGCCCGACTCACCGGCGTTACCGGTTCCGGGGAATCTCCGTTGTGCCGCTCCCCCGATTTTGCCGTATTGGGAGGCGATGTCGTTCAGCCCGGCGAATCGCACGTCAAGACCAAGACCACGCAAGGCCTCGACCAGCCACCAATCGCACAGCCGGTATGATTCCTCAATGCTGATGCCATGCACGAAATCAAGTGGCGCATACAGGGAATAGGTGATGGTGTTACCGGGCTCGATGAACATCGCGCCGCCGCCGGTGCAGCGCCGCACCACGCTGAATCCAAGCTGTTCGGCCACGGCCAGATGCACTTCGTCCGGAGCTGACTGGAATTTGCCGATGACCACGGCCGCACCGGCCCATTCCCAGAATCGGATGGTGGGCGGCCTCGTCCCCGCTGCGACTTCGCGGGCCCAGATTTCATCGATGGCCATCTGCTCGGCTGGGGTGCGTGGATGGTCGCGAATGACGGTGAGGTTACGCTTGAGCTCGTTCCAGCGGGACTGATATTCGGCGGTTTTGTCGGTCTGCCCATATTGCGTATCGACGGATGCAGAAGTTCCGGTGGTGTCTGCGCCGGCCACCCCCACCCGCTTTGCGGGAGCCCCCGCCGGCGGGGGCGTAAGCTCGCTGCTTATAGCTCGGAGGAATGCGGTTTCGATGGCTGATGCGTCTGTGCCGATAAGCCGGCAATCAGAGTGCGCATCCAATACGGATTGCAGCGAACCGCCTCGAACCAGAGCCTGCTCAAGGTCATGAATCAATGCTTCCGAAGCCTCGCCCCCGCTGGCGGGGGCTCCCGCAAAGCGGGTGGAGGTGGTCACGTCAGGTTCGATAAAGAAATCACCGCTGATATGGCAGGATTTGATTGTGCCATCCTCGTCGACGGCCACATTCACGGCAACCAGTTTGCCGCCCGGCGTTTTGCATTCCCCATGTCGCATGTGCATGCGACCAGTATAAGAGTACTTGGCTCCCCTCCTTGAGGGGAGCCAGAGACATCACATACGGGCCAGAATGTCCTTGCCGACTTGGTCGGTGGAGCGCACAGTGGAGCCGAGCTCCTCGATGTCCGCTTCCACAGCGGCGTGGATCTTCTTGGCCGCATCATCGAAGCCGAGGTGCTCGAGCAGCATGGCGGCGGAGAGAATCGCAGCAGTCGGGTTGGCCTTGTTCTGACCGGCGATATCCGGAGCGGAACCGTGAATCGGCTCGAACATGGACGGATATTCATCGGAGGCGTTGATGCAGCCGGAGGCGGAGTAGCCCACGCCACCCACCACGGAACCGGCTTCATCAGTGAGGATGTCGCCGAAGAGGTTGTCCGTGAGGATCACATCAAAACGGCTCGGGTCGGAGACCAGGAAGATGGTGGCTGCGTCGATATGCTGGTAATCGTGAGTGACCTCGGGATATTCCTCACCGACCTTGTCTACAATGCGCTGCCACATATCGCCGGCGTTGACGAGTACGTTCTTCTTGTGCACCAGAGTGACGTGCTTCTTGCGCTTCATGGCCAGCTTGAAGGCGTAACGCACCACGCGCTCCACGCCATAGGCGGTGTTGATGGACACCTCGGTGGCCACCTCCTGCGGAGTGCCACGACGAACAGCGCCACCCGCACCGCAGTACAGGCCTTCGGTGCCTTCGCGCACCACCACGAAGTCGATGTCGCCAGGGTTGGCAAGTGGCGAGGTGACGCCCTTGTAAAGCTTGGACGGGCGCAGGTTCACGTATTGGTCAAGGTCGAAGCGAAGCTTCAAAAGCAGGCCGCGCTCCAGAATGCCAGCCTTGATGCGCGGATCGCCCACAGCCCCGAGCAGAATGGCGTCGTTCGCCTTGATACGTTCCTCTTCGTCCTCCGGCAGGATAGCACCGTCACGCAGGTAACGCTCGGCGCCCAAGTCGAAGTTCTCATACTCGAAGTCAGCTACACCTTCAGCTGCTTTTTCAAGCGCTTTCTGGGCCCACGGAGTGACTTCCTTGCCAATGCCGTCGCCGGGGATGACGGCAATTTTATATGTCTTTGCCATAGTTCAAGGAGCCTAGTCGCATGGCCACCTGATGGCCCGAACCAGCTCAGCTAGTGGACATGACACCTAATGAGCGAGACCCATCACGTCCATGCACCAGGCGTTCTCGTACGAGACCTCCTGCCACTGCTTGTAACGGCCGGAAATGCCACCGTGACCGGCCTCAACCTCAATCTTGGCCACCGCGTCCACGCCTGCGGACTGCAATCGGGCCAGCCATTTCAGCGGCTCGACATACAGCACGCGGGTGTCGTTCATCGAGGTGGTGATGAAAATCTTGGGGAACTGCGCTGCGGAAACGGCCTTGCCGGTGGCGGCGCCGGCAGAAGAGACCTTGTCATCGACGGTTTCTCCATCACCGTCCTCCGCTCTGGCGACCGGCACATTCTCATACGGCGTGTAGGACTTCATGTACTGATACACCTCGGGGTCGTGCAGCGGATCACCCCATTCATCCCATTCGGTGACGGTCAGCGGCAAATCCGGGTCGAGAATCGAAGTCAGCGCGTCCACAAACGGCACATCGGCCTCAACTCCGGCATAGCACTCGGGTGCCATGTTGACGATGGCACCCATAAGCAGGCCACCGGCCGAACCGCCATTGGCCACCGTGCGTCTGGCATCGGCCAAATGAGCGTCCTGCAATGCGCGCGTAGCATCCACGAAATCCTCAAAGGAATGCTTCTTGTTGAGTCGCCGCCCCTGCTCATACCAAGCGCGGCCCATCTCACCGCCACCTCGAATATGCGGCACTGCGTACAGCACGCCACGGTCGAGCATGCTCAACCGAGCCACCGAGAAGCCAGGGTCGGAGGAAATCTCATATGCGCCATATCCGGTGATGAACATCGGCGAATCCTGCGCCGGGCAATCACGATGCCAGACCAGCGAAACAGGAATCCGCTCACCATCGCGCGCGGTAATCCACACGCGGCGCTCCATATAATTACGCGGGTCGAAGTCACCCAGCACAGTGGCACGCTTGAGCAGCGCGTCTTTCCCGGTGGCGGGATCGATTTCGTGCAACTCGCCGGGACGCGTGTAGCTGGCAAAGGAGTAGCGCATGCGCGGCGCGTCATACGAGGGATTGCCGCCGGTGCCGATGGTGTACAGTCGCCGGGTCTCGCCGGGCAGGTGGTCGTCGCTGGCGCCATCGGAGGATTCGGTGTGGTCGGTGGTCGAGCCGAACAAACCGCCAAACCAGTCGCCGCTGCGCTTGCTGATACCGTCACCTTTCATGGAGGTCGCGGATTTACCTGTTCCCGAGCTCGCGCTGGCAGATGATTCAGCCTTTTCGGCATCATCGGTCCACAAGGTTTCGCCGTGGTCTCCGGTCACGTCTTGCCTATCCGCCGCGACCATGTCCCAATCGCCCTCAAGCGGCGGAGGCAACAACTCCACGAAACGCCACGGACGACCAGCCAGAAAATCAGCGGATGCAGCGTCTTTGGTCATATATGCCACATGCGGCTGCCCGTCGGAACGGTAGCTCAGCGATACAAAATGGCGGTGCAGGGCGATGCCCTCAATGCCCAGACCATGCGCACCTTGCAGAATCGCCGGATTGGCGGGATTGAAGTAGGCTTCAGTGATCGGCTTATCCGATTCGCCATGCTCACAGCCATAGGGCGAGCCGGCAGCCACGCATACGCCTTCACCCAGCCGGTAAGGCGGCTTATGGTCGCGCATGTCGATAACATCAATCTCAAAATTCGGGTTGACGGCGTTGTGATAGACCACGGCAAGCGGCACATCCTCGCCATGCTCACCCGCACCTTCAAAGCAGGCAAAGCTCACATCGTATTCCACGTCGGTCTGGCGCGGAATGAACGCCTGAAACTCGCCTTCGGGAGTGACCACAGGCAGCATCAGCACTTCGGTGGTGGTTTTGGAACCGGTGCCAATTACGATGTTGCGCTCATCGAAGCTGATGCCCACGCCCACCCAGAAACGCTCGTCCGCTTCACGATACACGCACACGTCATCGTCAACGGACGTACCAACCTGATGCCTCCATACGGCAAACGGACGCCAGGAATCATCGACCTCCACCCAGAACACCCATTTACCGTCCGGGGTGAAGCATGCGCTGCCGATACCATCAAAGTGTTCGGGTAGTTCCGCCGCCGCAGGACGTTCCGTGGCCTCGTCACCGGCTGTCGCTTCAGCCGGTTCGGCCGCGCTCGCATCGCGGAAAGACAGAGATTCATCAGCCATCGGCATATCGAGGTCGGGGAACGCCCCGTCAGCATCGGCAGCCGTCAAGGACTCCAAGTCTCGAATACGAAAGTCATAGCGTTCGTCACCGGTGACGTCGACGCCGTACAGCAGCCATCGGCCATCTTTGCTTACATCCATGCCACCGAGCCGGAAGAAATCATGCCCCTCGGACTCGCGGTTCACGTCGAACACAATCTGCTCGCCGGGCATGGATCCGGGCTCGCCCTTGGCGTCCACCACCGGCGGCTCCCAATCGTTCTCGCCACGCACGGGTATACGGCACTGCACGCCGTACTGCTTGCCCTGCTGCGTACGGGTGAAATACCAGTAGTCATTCACGCGCGTGGGCACCGACATATCGGTCTCTTCCACGTGTGATTTAAGCTCCTCAAACAGCGTGTTGCGCAAACCGGCCAAATGCGCCATGCGATGCTCGCAGTACCGGTTTTCCGCGGCCACATAGTCGCGTACCTCGGCGGATTCCTTATTGCGCATCCACTCGTAATCGTCCTCAAATACATCACCGTGGAATTCACGGCGCTTCGGTTCGCGCTTGGCTACAGGCGGCATCGGCACTTCGGCGTTCGTCTTCTCGTCGGTCATACCACGCGATTGTACGCGAGACTCACACCACGTGTTCTTTCAGATACGGCAGCATGGTCTTCAAGATATTCGATCCGGTGGTGCCGGTGAACACCGGAACGTCGGTGACCGGCATCGGTTGCGTGGAAGTCAGGCCCGCCACGGAAGCCAAACCGGATGATTCCTTGGGACTGAGCTGACGAATCGCGATGGCCAGCACACGTCCTGGGTATCGATGGGCGATGGTGGCATACGTGGTGGGATCCTTCTGCCCATCGTCGCCAACAAGGATGAACTTCATGTCCGGAAAATCAGCCATAAGCTGCTCGGCGAACTCCAGTTTGTGCTGCGGGCCGGAAGGCACGAAGGTCTTCGGGCGCGGGTCAAGATCGCGTAACAGCAGCGGGCCTTCAGGAAACCCATGATCGGTGATAAAGTTACGAATCGAACTTTCCACATTCCATGGCGAGGTCGAAAGGTAGAAGAACGGCGCACCGGGAAACAGATCGGCGATGCGCGTGAACAGCACGCTCATGCCCGGCACGGAAGCCTTCTTCTTCGGGTTGAGGAAAAGCAGATTGTAGGCGGCCTTCCACAGCACGGGCGCCTGCGTGATCATGATGGTGTCGTCCACATCGGAGATGATGCCGACTTTGGCACTGGCCGGAATGGTGTACAGGTTGGCGGAAACGGGCTTGCGGCGCTTCACGCTGTACGAGACGCGATGAATACCGGGTTCAAGGCGATGCTCAGCCACGAGGTCAAGGTAGCCCGCGGAATCAGAGACCGCATATTCGCTACTGAGGTCACGGGTGCGATCGACCTTGTCATACACTTCAGAATCACCAATTTGTATGGTGTTCAACGGCATGTCATCAATGCTGGCCTGCACATGGGTGCGTGGGGCGGGCACGGTCAGCATGCCGCGAATGCCCCTGCTTACCTCGCCGGGTCGCGCGTTTTCGGGAGCGTATACCGTACGGCAAATCAATCGCGAATAGTCACTGGTGCCATAGCCCACATAGGGTTCCACACGTGGATACCAGCCGAGATGGCGCACCGCCAGTGCGGAAAGACGCGACCAAATGCCGAACGTGCCGGTGAGGGTACGGCGAATCACACGGGTGAACGCCGGCTTGACCTCAAGCCGCTCACGGCTGGACGGCGTATCGAAAGTGGTGGCGGCCTTGCGCGCGGGAATCGGCACCGTAGGCATGTCATCGGGCGATGGCGCACTACTGCCATGTACTGGCGTCAGGTGTCGGGCGGCCGCTTCAAAATCCTCGCGTGGGCTTCTCATATGCACCAATATAGGCCACTCAGGTTATGAGTTCCTGAACACTTGGCTACCGTATAATCTTGGCATATTCCTCGGCGGTCAGCAGCTCAGGCTCATCATCGTCGAGCTCAACCTTGAGAATCCAACCTTCGCCATAGGGATCGCCATTCACCACGGACGGGTCGTCCGCCACGTCGCGATTCACGTATTTCACGGTACCGGCCACCGGGCTGATCAGCGGCTGGACGGCCTTCGAGGATTCAAGCTCCACGATTTCGTCGCCGGCCTCCACGCGGGTGCCCGGCTCAGGCAGATCCACAAACACGAGCTCACCCAGTTGGTCGGCGGCGTATTCGGTGATGCCGATGATGGCAAGATCGTCCGAACGATCCACCCATACGTGTTCGTCGGAGTACTCAAGATGCTCGGGAATATCGAGGTTCAGCGGCTGTTCGGTTTCATCACTCATACACACCAGCCTAACCTATAGCTCGCGTCCAAGCCACTCCTCAATCATGTACCGTGCGATGGTGGCGCGCCCTGGTGCCACCATTCGGCCGGCAATCAGCTCGGCGGTGTATTCGTCGCGCGTGACCCAGCGTGCGGTCACGGTTTCCGAACCGTCCACATGCACATCCGTGGTAATCGCATGTGCCTTGAACGCCATCATCAACGAGGCAGGGAATGGCCATGGCTGCGAACCCAAGTACCGCACCTCGCCCAGCTGAATGCCGGTTTCTTCGCGGGCCTCACGCCGGCACGCATGCTCAAGGTTCTCCCCCGCTTCCACGAATCCGGCAGACACCGAATACAGATTCGGGTCTTTCCACGCCGCATTGTGTTGCAGCAGCAGACGGTCCTGCCCGTCCACAACAGCGGTAATCACCGCCGGCTCGACGCGTGGGAACAAAATACGATTGCCGTCAGCCTGGTTGGAGCAACGCTGCGCCCATCCGGCGAACGACGGCAACACGGGGGCACCGCATGTGGGGCAGAACCGCTGACGGCTATGCCAGATGCTCAGGGTGACCGCGCTGGTGGCCTGACCGGCCTCCCGCGCGTTGGCGTGTGGCGCAAATCCACGCAAATCCACCCAGTCGAACCGCGTTACGGCCTGTTGCAGCAGTGTGGGCTTCGGCGCGGCGTGGGATGCCGGGGTGCTGACCGACTCGTCAAATGCGTCATCCGCACCTTGCCCAGCTGAATCCGGCACACCAAAGGGAGCAGCGGATTCGGCGGCTCCGCCCGATTCGCCAGCACGCTTGCCAGCAGCGTTACCGTTGGCATTGGCCAAGCCCATCGCGCCATCGACAGTGCCGGCATCCTGAACACCCAGTACGCCGTTGGGCTGTGCGCCGGGCACAGCACCTTCACCGGCGTCCGGTACGCGGGAAATGTCGACCGCAATCACGCATTCGCCGCGCACACCACCGTACGAGCCGAGGAACATGGCGACCGCTTCAGGGTAACGGCGCAACTCCTCGCCAACGTATGCGCCCGGCAGCGTGGCGAGCCGCATTTTCACGCTCTCATAGTCCACAAGGTCGCCCTGCCCGCGCGGCACGGCAACCAGCCCGCCACGGGTCAGCACCACTTTGGTGGCCGGGTCCGCGAGCAAGGTGTCAATCAGATCGGACTCGCTACGCCGATCCACCTGATAGTCGATATCGCCTTGGGCAAGCGGCAGGAACGGCAGCGCGCGGGTCAGCGCCAACGGCGAGAAGTGAATGTCAGCAGTCATACGTATCTCCAAAATGCAGTTTTGCCCCCGCCGGCGGGGGCTGTCGGCGAAGCCGACTGGGGGTGGTCTCAGACGGAATCCTCGCCAGACCACCCTCCGGCGCTACGCGCCACCTCCCGCCAGCGGGAGGAAGTCAGTGTTGTTGCACGCGCTTGACGAGCGAGAGCAGGGCACGGGCCACGGTGTCCGGGTGTTCGACGGCGCTGAAGTGACCGCAGTCGGGAATGTCCACGAATTCTGCGTCGGCGATCTTCTCGGCCAACGGCTTCAGCACACTCGGATTGCTGGATGGATCCTGCTCGCCGGATACCACCACGGTGGGCACGCTGATGGTGGCCGGCACATCGCTCATATCGGGACGGCCATAGGTCATGCGCTGACGCCACGCCAGACCGGCGGGATTCTGCTCCTCTATCCAAGCGGTCATGGTCTCGATGAATTCGGGCGTACGCTTCACGGTGGAATCGCCCTCGGCCGGGCGTGCGAAATGCATGACCGGCTCCGCGGAATTGGTCTGCTCGGCAGCGTTCGCCATGGTCAGACGGCCTTCGCCGCCCACACCGTCAGAGGCGGCCATGGTGTCACACAAAGCCAGACCGGCCACGGCTTCGGGGTGACGGCGTTGAATATCCATCGCCACATAGCCGCCCATGGACAGGCCCACCCAAATCGCCTGTTCGTAGCCAGCGGCCTTAATCAGATCAACGTAGGCATCGGCCAGTCGATCCAAAGCCTCGCTATATGCGCCGTTGGCCATACGCGGCCCGGAATCGGCCTCGCTGGGAACCGGGGATTCACCCGAGCCCGCCATATCCGGCGCCCAAATCGGGAACGGCGGCACATCCTCCAGATCGGCAAAGTCGGCGAGCGCCTTTGCACAGACGTCCCACATGCGGTGATCCACCGGGTAGGCGTTCATCAGCACCACCGGCACGCCCTCGCCGTCCCTATATATATGATTGGCCAGTTCTATTGCCATGAATTACTCCTTCACATTCATGCCCCGCTGGCGGGGCTGTCGGCAAAGCCGACCGGGGGTGGTCTCAGACGGAATCCTCCCCGGACCACCCTTCGGCGCTACGCGCCACCTCCCGCCAGCGGGAGGTTGAAAACTCAGATTCCGGCCCAAGCCAGCGCCTGCCGCACGATGTGGCCATGCCCGTTGACCATCTGCGCCACGAAAGTATCCATCATGCCGCTCTTCAGGTCCACCCATTCCACGTCCAGGGTCTCGTCCTGCGGCTTGCAGTCGCCGGCAATGGGCACCACGTAACACAATGCGATCGCATGCTGGCGCGGATCATAGTATTCGCCCAGCCCCGGCGTGGGGAAGAATTCAGCCACGGTGAACGGCTGCAGTGAGGTGGGCAGCAACGGCAGCGCGATATCTCCCAAATCCTTGGCCACATTACGGGCAATCGCCTCGCGCAACGTCTCGTGATACAGCACACGGCCGGTGATCAGCGTGCGCTCAATGGACCCGTCTTCGGAAACGCGCAGCAACGAGCCGACCTGGGCAATGCGCCCCATTTCATCGGTACGCACCGGCACTATCTCCACGTATGCGATGGGCATTTGGTGGCGGGCCCGGTTGATATCGGCCGGGCCAAGCCACCCCGGAGGATTGCCATGGCCCGAACCGCCCCCGTGAATGAAGTCTTCGGGCGTGATGTTGTCGAATTCGCCGCGGCCACGCCCGGCGTCGTAATCGCCCTCATCGGGCACTTCATCATTCATGACTGGCATGGTCTCATTATCGCGCGCATTGATGAACATGGGCACAATTCACCGAAAAATTGTCTGTGAATTCTCAACAAAGCGTCTCATCGCCTCCATGTGCCCGCAATCCATTCAGCTTGGGGCACAAGCTTTTGCCGAAATGTTGGGTGGTGCTGGGAAACTGGTACACAGCATCAAGCACTGTGTTTGAGGAAGGAACTTCAATGGCCACCACCGCCATCACTTCAGCTGAGTTTGAGAAGACCATTACTGACAACGAAATCGTGTTCGTTGACTTCTGGGCCACTTGGTGCGGTCCGTGCCGAGCATTCGGCCCGATTTTCGAAGCTGCGTCCAACGAGCCGGAAAACGCGAACATCGCTTTCGTCAAGGTGGACATCGACGCCAATCAGGATCTGGCTCAGGCTGCCGGCATTCAAGCTGTGCCTACGCTGATGATTGCCAAGCAGGGCGAGGTCATCTTCCAGCAGGCCGGCGCGCTGCAGGCCTCCGATCTGGACGACCTCATCGCCCAGGCCAAGGCGCTGGATCTGGCCGCCGCCAAAGCACAGCAGGCAGCGCAGGAGCAGCAGTAAGCCTTATCACGCTGCAGCAGCGGAAGCGCGGAAAAGCCCATATATAGCGCTTCCTTGCACTGCTAACTACTACATATGCCATCCGTGGCGGGTCGAACACCCACCACGGTTTTTTTATTCATCCACTCAACGTCCTATGATGGAGAGCAGTGTGTACCCAACCAAGGAGCGCAATGTCGAAGCACGCTGAGCGGACCTCATTCGTCAAAACCCTGTCTCGGGGCCAGTGGGCGAAGATCGCGGCGGCCGTGGCCGCAGTGGGTCTCATTGCCACTGCAGGCGTTATATCTCGCGACTTCTATCAGTCGAGCACCGCTACACCTTCCATCACCCCAACCTCATTCTCCGCCACTGATGGTGCGGCTTCCCGTTCGGCATCCCGCGGCGCGCTCAAGAGCACCACCTACGTGACCGTCAAGGTCAATGGCAAGTCTCGCGTGGTCCTTGGCGAAAAAGCCAACATGACCACCGTCAAGGATGTGCTGGAAACCGGCGATATCGTCCTCGATCCGGAAGACAGCGTGACTCCGAGCCTGGATTCCAAGGTCAGCGAGTCCACAGTCATTTCCATCCACCGCGCCAACACCACGGTGGAGACCACCGACACCGAAATCGCCTTCAATGAAGTGCGCAAGGAGACCTCGAGCCTGCCCAAGGGCCAGGAGAAGGTCGAGACCGAAGGCGAGAAGGGCGTGCTGGAGACCACGTCTCTGGTAACTCGCTCCGGCGATCAGGTCGTTTCCTCCAATGTGTTCACCTCCTGGGTCAAGAAGGCTCCGGTCGATAAGGTGATTCTGGTGGGCACCGCCACCGTGTCTTCGCCCAGCGTCGCCAGCCTCGGCACCACCACGCCGGCCGGCGAGATTCAGTCCTGGGCGCATGACTACCTGATTTCCAACGGCTACTCCGAGGCCGACTTCACCGCCGCCAACTTCATCATCAGCCACGAATCCGGCTGGAGCCCCACCGCCACGAACCCGTCTTCAGGTGCTTATGGCCTGCCGCAGGCACTGCCGGGCAGCAAGATGGCTTCCGCAGGTGCAGACTGGCAGACCAACTACCAGACCCAGTTCAAGTGGTTTGTGAATTATTGCAACGGCCGCTATGGCTCGATTTCCGGCGCGTACGCGTATTGGCAGAAGCACAAGAGCTACTAAGCCAGCCAAATCAACACGTACACAACAGGTTCCGCGCCGCAAGGAGACTTCACCTTGGCGGAAGCCCCCGAAGGCGAAGTCTCCTACCAGTCCGTGAACGGCACCGCTGGTGGAAATGCGCACTACTGTTATTCGCGGTTCCTTTGACAATTTAGGCTAGCACAATCACTTACTGCTTCGACTCATCTTACGGTTTCGTCTCCTGATCGTCTGTACCCAGTTTCGTCCCCTGATCGCCTGTACCGTCGGGCTGTGTTTGCTGTTGCTGCTGCAACAACTGCTGCTGCCTTAATCGTGCATAATAATCATTCAGAGCTTTCTGCCGCGCTGCTTCTCGCTGAGCTTCAACAGCTGCACTGTAGTTTGCCATGGACGTGTTGACGGCATCCATAGACGCAGTCAACGTGTTGACGGCATCCTGCATGGCCTTTACGTCAGTGCCCTGCTGGGACAGCACGGTATTGGCGTTGGCGATGTCGCTTTCCAGCGTCACGCGCGTTGAATTATCGTCGACGGCATACAGGCTGTTGTCCAGCAAAGTCTGAGCCTCGGCTATCTTGCTCTGCAACGCCTGCTGAGCGTTAGCCTGATCCTTGGCGTTCTTGCTGTCCGTCACGGCCTTTGCCGCGGCAGTAATCGCAGTGGCGTTCTTCTTGGCGGTCTTGGTCTGGCTAGTGGCCGTCTTGGCATATTCCTTGAGGTCCGACGTAGAAGCTGAAGTCTTGCACTCCACCGCTTTCACATTCTTTACCGCAGCAATTGCCTTCTTCAGCGTATCTATGGTCGCGCCGTCAGCCACTTGATCAGCTGTAATGCTTTGAGCACTCTTGGCGTCGGCCAACGCCTTGGCCAGCGCCTTCTGAGCGGTGGAATTCTGGTCCACGGCCTCAGTACATGCTGTCAACGCATCCTGATGCAGCTGATGGCTTTCCCGACGCTGCTCGCTGAAACGCCAGTACCATACACCACCAATGATCGCTGCAATCACCACCAGCGCAACAATCACCGAAATGATAATGCCCTTGGTCCTCTTCTTGCCGCCCTTGCCACCGCGAGGAGTCTCTGCCACACGGTCTTCTTCCGGCTCCTCCACCGGCTCAGGATTCTGTTCGATGGCACTGAAGTCGATGTTCAGATCGTCTGTGGCATTGGTACGTTGCGGCTTGTCATCAGAAATCGGCGCGAAAAGCGGCAGCGTCGCATTATTATCCTGCTGAGGCGACTGAGCACTTTCCGCAGTATCAGGTGCCGCAAAAGTCATCGGGGCATTAGCCACAGCATCGGAAGGGGAAAAGGTATCGCCAGCAGTATTCGCCGCACTCGCAGTAGGCCATTCCAATACTTCGTCAAAGCTGGGGAAGACGGACTGAACGCCACCCGCAACAGTCCCCGTACCATTGTCACCCTGCGCAATACCGCCGTCGTTCTCGTCGAACGAGATGGACGGTATATCCCAGAAGGTATCGACGATGTCACCGCGAGCCGGCGACGCAGAGGAACCAGATTCCGCGTTCGGTTCAGGGCGTTCGTCTGTTCCCATGCTCTTCTCATTCCTTTGCATCATTGAAGTCATTCCAAACTGTCAGTTTATCCAGCCCTATGCCGAGCATGCCAGCTGGTATTCAAGAATGTCACAATTCTTTACTATTCGATATACAGCCAGCACCATAAATCCAACAACTCAGTCTTATAACAGTAAACCGTGCGGCACAGAAGTACCGCACGGTTCATATTGCAAGACGATCGGCAAACGCCAAACTATTACTTGCGGGCTTTCTTCTCGCCCTTGCTCTTGGCGCCCTTATGAGAGCTGCGCTTGTTGCCGTCCTCGTAATAGTAGTAGTAATAGTTCTTCGAGTGTATCTTCTTCGGATCAGCGAAGTTGAAGATGAAGCCGAGAATCGGCACTTCAGCGGTCTGCAGAGCCGTAGCGGTGTTCTCCAGCTCCTTCTTCTCCACTACGCCCTTACCAGTCACGAGCACCAGACCGCCAGCCATACGTCCGAACACGGTGGCGTCGTTGGCCACGGACAGCGGAGCAGTATCGATAATCACGTAATCGTACTGGGTGAGGGCCTGCTCGACCATTTCCTTCATGAGATCGGAGTTCAGCAAGATGCTGGCGTTAGCCGGGCGCTTGCCGGCAGGCATGATGTGCAGGTTCGGCTTCCAATACTTCTGAATGACATCGGCCGGGGACGCCTGGCGAGACAGCACGTGAGACAGGCCCACGTGGCCTTCAATGCCGAGCTTGTGGGCCACGGACGGGTGGCGCAGATCGGCGTCGATAAGCAGCACGCTCTTGCCTTCCTCGGCGAGAGCCACGGCAACGTTGGAGGAAACCGTGGTTTTACCTTCGGACGGATCGGTAGAGGTGATGACCAGCAGTCGGCCATGACCCTGCGTGGCAGTGGTGGTAAGGAACGACAGGTTCGTACGAATACGACGGAATTCCTCGGCCTCGCTACCGGCCGGCTGAGCGACTACGACCGGGCGGCTGTCGTCAAGAATCGTGGCCTGTGGCACAGTACCCAGCGAAGAAGCGTGGGTCAGCTCACGCACATCATCGGTGGAGTCCACCTTGGTGTTGAGGATGTCCTCCAGCAGGGCAACGCCAATACCCACGATGATGCCGAGAATCAGGCCCATAGCCAGATACAGCGGAATGTTCGGGGAACTCTGCCCGGTAGGAGTCTGAGCCTTCTGCACTACCGTGAGCTTGATGGGAGAGCCGCTGGAGGAGGAGTTGTTGTACAGGTCAGAGGAAATCTGATCGGAGAGGTTCTTCGCCACGCTGTTGGCGATGTCGGCCGCTTGCTGCGGATCGTCGACTTCCGCCGAGATGTCCACCATGAATGTGTTCGTGGGGTTCGTAGCGGTCACCACGCCGGCAAGATCGGTCGTGGTCATATCCAGGCCGAGATCCTTAATGACGGGCTGGAGCACGGCTTCGGTCTTCACCAGTTCCGGATACGTCTTGATCTGGGTGTTCAAATAATTGGCACCCGAGCTCATATCGTTGGTGGTCTGCGTCTCGCCGGACTGACCGGCATACGTGGCGAACACTTCAGCCGTAGCCGTGTACTTCGGCGGCATGATGAACGTGACAGCTGCAACCGCAGCAAACACCACCACAAACGAGATGATCGCAGACGCGAGATGCTTGCGAACAATCTGCAGCAAATCAGCGATGGTCAATGTTCTTCCTTACCTCTTCGGGAAATTTTCACAGATGGTCTATAATTTAGCACCTACCGGGGAACTTCTCGAGCTTTTGTATCCTTGTGAACAATGACCAAAACCCTTGATACGACTGCAGAATAACTGTACACAATCGCAATCACAATGTATTCTCACTCAATATTTTGCGACAGCACTATTCCCCTATTCCATATTATGAATTGAGATTGAGAATGTGATATATAAAATTGTAATTCAAATTATCATTCATTACAATCAAAATTGTTAATACTATTTATGCAGTGTGAAGGAGTATATTATGGCATCCTTGCTTCAAGGATTCGAAGAAGTTCAGCTAGTTAAGCCCGTTGGCAAAACGGTAATGACCGTTACCGATTCCGTTGTACGTTTTAATAAGGCCACCGCAGAAGTGCTGAATTTTCCAGCACAAGTTAAGATCCTTATTAACGATAAAACCAGACAGATTGCCGTCACGCCGACTACCGCTAAGGCGAATAATGCCGTGAAATTCAGCAAGGGTGAGGGCAAGCAGACTACGTCTGTAAGTATCAAGAATGCTGTGCTTGTTGAAGCAATTTCCAAGTACTTCACGCTTGTCGAAGCTCCAGAAGGCGAGGTCTCTTTCGCCTCCGTCAACGGCACTGCTTACCCGGAAGACAAGACCGTGATTTTTGATGTCGCAAACGCCACTGCCGGCACCATGAAGCGCCGCGGCCGCAAGAAGGCTGAGTGATTTCTGCTTAATTCGCGATTATACGAATACTGTAAAAGCCTGGATTTCGAATTAATGATAATTCAGGCTTTTAATTTCCAAAAACCAGCATGGCTTGGGTTGAACAATACATGCACCAGCCCCACGGAGAGGATCTAAACGGCTGATTGGCCCATAGATTATTCAGTTTTTGTAAGCGACTGCCAATTACTTGGTGGGAGTTTAAAAGTACTTCATGAAAGTGAACGGTTGACCGAACCCCCATCACCTCACCCACACGTGCAACTGGTACAGTTCTCATGGAGGATATGGGAGGGAACCAAGTATGTCCACACCGAACAATACGCAGCTCGGCAACAAGTCAGTTCAAGAAAAACGCAGAAACTCCGGTCATTGCCCCGCGCTACAGCGCGGGGCAATGACCGAGACGCTGACTCGTATCACCATCACCCCATCAGACATGTTGATGTTTGCCGCAGCGGCCATGCTGCCATTTGATGGCACAAAAATTGGCATTCCACTCCCCTATTGGACGCCAATCTCCCCCTGGTTGTTCACCCTGTACACAATCATCAACTGGCGATACTTGCGCGATACCGCACGCCGCTTCCTGCCGTTCTTCCTCTTTCCCCTGCTACTAGTGCTCACATCCGTATACGGCTGGCAGTCATATGGAATACACGCCAGCGCAACCGCAAAGTCATTCATCTCCATATTGTTAGGGCTGGCGTGCTTGGCTTCGCTCGACATCGCGATCCGCATTAAACGTGTACCTGTACGAACATTGTTAACTACGCTATTCACCGCATATGTAGTGGCATTCCTCATTGGGATACTGCAATATATCGCTTTAGAACGACATCTGAACTGGCAGCCAGTACGAGCATATTTTTGGGGTGCTCTGTATAGAAACTATGCGAGCGTTCGTCCTCAATTCATGTTCGCAGAACCTAGCTATATCGGCATGCATCTGTTCGGCGTACTCCTGCCAGTTTTCTGGCTGACCCGCGACCGCAAGATTGGCATATTGATACCGATATTTGCCGCTGGAGCAATTGCGATGGGCTCCGGCACCCGAATCATACTGGATACAGTGGTAGCTACATTTATCTGGCTGATAGCGACAATCAACTTCCACTCACGTAAGGTAACAGCTGGGTTCGTCAGTGCTTTAGGACTTCTTGGAGCAGGTGGATTGAGCGCAATTATCATCAATCCGCGTCTAAACTCTTTAGCCACCAATGGATTACTTGCTGGTGACGGATCGATGAGTGCAAGAATCTTCCATATGCTCGCTCCCATGTGGTCATGGAAACATGATCTATCTCACTTCATGTTTGGATGGGGCGCAGGCAATATCTCTAATGCAGTGCGTACTGGTTACGCCGGTGCCCGCCAATGGTATGACTCCCATGGCGGTGCGCCCAATACCGAAATCGATGGTTTAGCAAATCCCCCAGCGGATACTTTCACAATGAGCATCTATGCCAGCTTCATTACCGAATTTGGTCTATTTTGCTTTTTGGCCTTCTTGCTCTTGGTATTAGTACACGTAGCGGTCCATCATGGATGGAGCCGACGGAACATATGCTGGTTCATTCTTCTCGCATACCTATATATTCAGTTTGAATCATACGCATTCTATGCAATTCCACTGTTCATATGGGCTGTCTGCACAATAATGAATCGAGGAAAAAACAACATCAATTCCCTTTAGATTGCGAGAATCACAATTCGCTACTCTCTATCATGCCGATAAAGAGTGCGCATACGCCCGTTGTCTAATTGAAAGTGCAACACCCGTTAGATTGGAGATTGTCCAGATAACCAAACGAAGGGGTGTTGCACCTTGGGCCAAGTGTATTCGCGCCTGTCGGAAGAGGAACGGCATGATCCGCCGCTACCTGCCCAAACGCACGCCCATCGCCCCCTCCATGGCACGCGAACTGCAGGAGATCGTCGACGAAACCGACAACAGGCCCATGCGAGCGCTCGGCTACCGCACCCCCGCCGAGGCATTCGCCGACGAACTGCTAGAATCAGCCGAGAACAAGGACGTTGCACTTACAAATAGATAACGGGTTCTTTGACTCTTAAGGTATCGAAGCGTATACTGTAAAGACGATGAGCTTAAGCAGGCATGCTTATGATCGTTGTCCGCTCGGGGGTTCTTCTGAACCCCCGAAGCTATTTTTGATATCCAGGATACAGTTCCGGCATCAAGTAATACGATTTGCGGTTTTGCAGGTATGAGATTCCAGATGACCGATGAAGATGTGGAAGTAAAATCTGCGCAGTTTTCAAGACCTCTCGGTCGCCTTTTGAACTCATATCGTCACGGTTTAATCGAACCGCGCGGTTCAATATGAAAAGAGCCGTATCAATAGCCTGAAGGCCAAAATACTTGCGTGAGTCTTCCCAACGGAACGGGAAATCAATGTGTGCAAGATCCGAGCCTACATATCCTTCCGTCGAACCAAGTAGCTTATACCGTTTCAGCATGCCTTCGTGAGCCGCTGGATCAGATACCTTATCCGCCACAATCTGTATGTTCCGGATGCCCTCTGACTCCGCGTAAAAGTTGACGCGCTCCAGACAATACTGCGAAGCCAAAGAATGAGGATCATGCGCATGCTCGCCGTACCGCCGCTTAAGCTGACGTTCATGGACTCCGCGTACAAAGAGAACGCTTCCACTGGCGGTTATCTCATTCATCAAAGAACGATAGATACCGATAGCAGCACGATGCTTTCCTTTCAAGCCAATCCAATCATCTTTGTACTGGAACATGCGGTGACTCAGATTCATCAATAAACGCGTAGTACATGTGCATATACTAGCGTGCAAATAAGATTTATCCCCAACGCCACCTTTATACCTGGCCAGCACACACTTTATTTGGTTTGTTCTCTTCTGAGATCCAGGAGGACACTACTTTGGCCACCGCCCATTGTTTCTCTCTAATCTCCTTTAGATTAAAATCGAATGAAGCAACAAAGGTAGCTCCGATAGTGCCGACCGATTCCAAGCAATTCCAGAAATCTCATTTCCGGTCGACAGAAACAAAAAATGCTTGATAGATATGGCTCCCGTGCACGCAAGCACTTCAACTACAAGAATTCCAACGACTATCAGACATACGATTGATAAGGGGCTGCGGACGTTTTCTTGGAGACTGAACGAAAGGATTATCACATGTTCAGCCCCGAGGAACGACAGTGCGCGGTGGACCTGTACTTCACCACACCGATGACCACGGACCAGGTCATGAAGCACCTAGGATACCCGACCAGACAGTGCCTGGAACGCTGGCTGACAAAGGATCCCCAGTATGCCGGCCATATGGCGAAACCCATCATCCCACTGGAGACGAGGACCAAGGCGATCGAACTGGTGCTGGGCGGCATGCAGCAGAAGCGGGCCGCCGAATGGATTGGCTACAATGCATAGAGCATGACGGGCCCGCGCCCGGCACCATGACCGCAGCGCAGCTACCCACCAACGGCATCAACGCCTACGAGAGCGGGTTCGGCATCAGAACAGGCTGGGCAGGACGCTCACACTAACCCACCAACACGCCAACAACACACCCGAATAAGACCCACGTTTCTTTACTTAACCCTACTTTTTGACCCTTAACCCGTAGTCGCTATGCGGTTATGCCGCATAGCGCGGGAGCCGGCCCCCATGATGCACAGGGAATCCGGCTCCTACTTCCATTTCCTCCTCAGAGGTTGGCTTACTGGTAAGTATATACCATTCGGCTGACGGCCTTAGTGTGATGTCTCCACAGGCTGAATTGCAGCGTGACTTACGCGAGATGGTGCAAATCCAGTTCGCGCATGTCCAGGGTTTCGAGGAATGATGAGAAGTCTTGGCGGCCGCGTTGCGCATCGCCGATGGCTCCAAGCGCTTGGTCTGCTATCCACAGCCGAGCGTCGGAAAAGCCCGGGGCGAAGTCCACGCGGAGTCGGCTGATGAAACGCCTGCTCCGCAATCCACGGACGAACATGAGGTCTCTGTCGTCTTGGCTGGTTTCGCGTGATTCTAGAACGAGACGCGAAATCCCGTATTCTTTCTCCAGCGTGGGCAGCAGAAGTTCGAGGCATTTACGTCGGGCGCGTTCGGAGGTGACCGTGCCATCCAAGGGCGTAGCGGCTATGGCGATATGGGGCAGTGACAATGCCTCGATGACTGGTATGGATCTGCGTTTCTCCGAAAGCGTCATGTCACGCCAATGCAACTTGGAGACTTTTCGTTTGGTCGCGGAAAGCAGCTGTCTGCGGATATCGCGCTCTTCAAGTCCGCAGATGCAAGCTCCCATGTAGTAAGTGGGGATGACGCCGCCTTGGGTCTGTACGCTTTCGTCGCCCCATGCGATCAGTTCACTCATGCTTCTCCTCCTTTCGTCTCGTGCGTGTGCCGTCTCGAATCCAACGTTCGTTTGTCGAATGGCGGGCAGACATAATATTCGTTCACCACGGTGATTCCCGTTGGGCTCAGCGGGGCTTCCTTGAGGTGTTGTTCCTTGCGGATCAGGCCAATGCGCTGCAGTTCGCGCAAGCCGCGCTCGGCGGTGTCTGCGGACCATCCGTACCATTCCGGCATATGTTCCGTTGGAAGCTCGCATGGTGTTCGTTCGCCAAGGACGACGAGGAACATCGCCAAGGCGGGCAGACTGATGTCCTCATCGAAGCGGCTCTTCCAAAAATCGTGGGACAGTCGTATGTACCGGCTCGCGGGTCGCTGGTATTCCTCACCCGAGCCGTCCTGCGCGAGTAGCTTGATCTTGATTTTGCGCTCTTTGCCGCAACGGGATTTTTCGATCAGGCCACGTTGTTGAAGTCGCAAGAGAATCCTCGTGGCGGCAGCCTTTGCGGTCGCAATGCTACCGGCTGTTTCCGAGCATCCAAAGGCACGAGCCCATGTTTGCAGGGGCAGCGATGTGTACCACTCGTTCTCCGTGTCGGGGCTGCTTGCGGATGCCGCGATCAGTAAATAGGCCTTCAAGCCCCTGAGATCTCCGTTTGTCACGAACTGGGACAGCACGCTGCTGCGCTCCTTGCTTCCGCGAGGCTGCTGGATGAAGGACTTGCTAATCGGAACGAAAGGACGGTTGGCGTTTTCAAGAATGGCCTCGACCGTCTTCCTCCAATCGATTTGCTCTTCCACCATCGCTTCACCTCATCTCAAGTATCGGTTTCGACTTGCTACATGCTATCGCACTCAAGGGTTTTCTAAAACGAATAAAACTAGGTTGATGATACGCTACAGCGGGTATATGTATATTTCTTGATATTTCTAATGTAATACACATGTATATGCCTTGGCATGTCTATAACAAGCAAGCTTTATGGCGGCATCGTAGAACCGCTCGAAGTGAAAGCAGCCTGCACCTGGGGCAAAAATTGACCCTCATTTCGCCATGTAGCGGAAAACTGCGCGAATCTACCATGTTTGCACTAGTGCTGTTCTCAACTGTCATGCGGACTCTCTCATAAAACGTCCGGAAATGTAGCGGAAGAGTCGGCGCTTGGCACATCCCATGATGGAGCTGAGGGAGGCGATTGAGGTGCGGGCTGAGGGATGGCGGGGCGGCAACTTGCCGAAACACACGTGGACTCGACCACCGCGTTGCCACAGGAATTGCCCTTGCACGAGAGGGGGCGTTCGACGCCGAACACGCCGAGCGGTTCGCCGATCCCCGGGTCGTCGAACTCGCCGCCACATTCGGTATGGAAAAAAGTGCTGCGGACGTTTTCTTGGAGACAGTCACGCAGCCCTTCCTTGGTTTTTTGACGGCATTCTACCGGGCTCATCCAGCCAAACGACCGTTTGATGCGCGCATGGTTGTACCAGTGGATGTAATCGTCTATCAGGACGAGCACCTCATCACGGGCACACTCCTCCCAATGCTCGGGATAGACGGATTCCGTCTTCATACGCCCGAGGAATCCCTCCGCGTTGTGAACCGCACCCCGATTGTTGGACTGAAGAAATTCAGATTCGATGATCGGAGGTGCGGTTCTTTCGTATGCGTGAGGATCGAAGGAGACACTACGACGACGGGTTCCGGCGCGAGGCGCTAGAACTCATCAAGGCAGGAGCCAGCGGGAACACGCTCGCCAGACGGCTTGCCATACCGGTGTATACCGCGAGAAACTGAATCATGCTGTACAGGTCCGGCGGCGAGGAGGTGGTCATGGGAGGAAACGGCGGCAGATGCTACGACTGGGAGACGAAGGTCGCTGCGGCACGCGACCACGTCGAGAACGGCATGGCCAAGACGGAGTTCATGGCCAGGCACGGGATCGCGAGCGTCGCGCCCCTGGAACGCTGGTGCCGCGAGTACCGGGCGGGAGGCCCGGAGGCGCTCAGGCCGAGGCCCAAGGGCAGGCCCAGAGGCTCGAAATCCAAACCGAAGCCCGAACCGACGCGCGAGCAGGAGCTCGCCGAACAGGTCGCCTATCTGAAGGCGAAGGTCGCGTACCTGGAAAAACTCCGGGCCCTGCGGGCGCAGAAGTCACGAGACGCGAGAGAAGCGCCGTCGTCCGACTGCTCGCGGGGCGGGGACACCGGCTCGACCACCTCCTGAGGATAGCGGGACTGGCCAGATCCACGTACTTCTACCACCTGTCGCATCCGGAGCGTGTGACGCGGGCCGATCTCGAGCCATTGGTCGGCGAGATCTGGGGACGCACGCCGAACGGGTGCGGCCACCGGCAGATACGCATGTGCTTGGTCCACGAGTTCGGACGGAAGGTGTCGGCCAAGAGCGTGCTCAGGGTCATGCGCCGCATGGGACTGAGATGCGCCATCCGCTCCAGGAACCCGTGGAAACGCTATAACTCGTACAGGGGCGACGAGGGAGGCCACGTGCATAACCTGCTCAAACGCGACTTCGACGCGGCCCGTCCGTTCTCCAAGCTCGGGACCGACGTCACCGAGTTCAAGGTCGCCGGCTCCAAGGCGTACCTCGCGCCCGTGTACGACATGGCCAGCAAGGAGATCGTCGCCTGGGACGTGAGCCGCAGTCCGGACCTCGGGCGGCAGAGGCGCCCGTTCGCCATGCTCGCGGAGCGCCTGCCCGCCGGCGCGGAGCCGATCCTGCACTCGGACATGGGATGGCAGTACCAGCACCGATGGTGGAGGGACGAGCTCGAACGCCTCGGCACCCGCCAGTCCATGAGCCGCAAGGGCAACTGCCTGGACAACGCCGCCACCGATCAGGTCTTCGGCCACTTGAAGGACGAGTTCTACCGCGGCCGCGAGTTCGACTCGTACGAGCGGTTCAAGCGCAAGCTGGATGCGTACATCATCCATTGGAACACCAGACGGCGCCAGATACGACTCGGGGGACATACCCCGGAGGAGTTCCGGAGCATGTCCCTCGCGGTCTAGGGCTGTATACTAATTAACAACGTCCAACAAACGGGGCGCAGTTCAAAACTGACGGATAACGCCTTTTCCTTGATGGCTGAACAGTACGCGGGACATAAAGTACTTAGGGGAAGACGATGCGCTGGAATCGCCTAATGCCTCATCAACTGTTGGGACCGAACTGCCCGACACCCCGCTTTCCTCCAGCTTTCGCAGTTCTTCCAGCAGTTCTTCCGGAACGTCTTTTTCTTCGAAATCGACATCGGTTATACCGAGATCGGCCACTCTGATCAGTTTCGACAGCAACAATGCCCGGCCTGGATTCTTGCGGATTCGGTGTACAAAACCCCGAAGGAATTATCGAAATCCACGGCGGGATAGCACTGGATACTGTTTGCAATAATGTTGTATGCAGGTATCACACTTGTAATGTTCAGTGCGGCCGCGGCCAAGAGAAGAAGCGCGTTCTCCCGAACAAGGTGAGCGATTTTCCCTATGTTGGGGAATTGAGCGCCGATCTTAGTCTTCTTTCCGATTTCACGTTCGAACACTACAGTGCGCCGATTGGTCGCAGACCGAAACATCCACAGCACTTCCTCCAGCGCCTTGTGGGCATCGATACGGAACCAGTATTGGCAACGGTTCCCATCTTTGGCGATGAATTCAATATAGAACGTAGACGGTTACTTTGCGCTTTCACGGTCCAACAGGAAAAGCTGCGTATTAATGCCCTCGCGAAGAGCAAAACTATTGCGTACGAAATTGGAGAAAAAATTCATGCATTTGAGCAGGTTCGACTTGCCCGCTGCATTATCGCCATAGATGACGGCAACGGGGAAAATCCGACTCCATGCCCCCTGCTCTTCTTGTGTGCCGTGCCGACCTTTGCGGAGCATGGTAAATTCCTGCTCGCTTTTGAAACTCAAGCAATTTTCAACAGTGAAGTTGAGCAGCATTCATTCCGCTCCTCGGCTTTCTGATTTTTCTCTACTGTCACGATATGATACATGAAACTCAGCAAATCTCAATCTTCGATGCTCTTTTTAGACTTATTGCAAAAATTTTGCTTAAAAGCTATATAAATGCATGGCTACATCACCGTGCATGTCACGGAGACCTAGGCTAATCAAACGGCAGATAGTCAATTCGCAGAGGCATTGTATCCCAAGAATCATCAGAGCTCCGACGCTCTCGGGCATAGCTCTGCCCCTCAGTTTCCAACCGCTTTTTAGCGAATGAAAACCGCACGCAGAACGCAGCCAGGTCCTCTTACGTCAGCGGCAGAATCCGAAAGTGCGCAAGATCTCGGATCTATATCCCAAATCCCCTAATCCACAAAAAGAGATATAGTTATTTCATGCCATCAGGTGAAGAAATACAGCGTAAAGGTGAAGAAGGCGCTCATCGAGCTAAAAGATGGCTCGAACGCACATTAAGAGCAAAAGTACAATGGGTCAACCCCGATCCCACCGCCGTTAAAAAATTAACCTATAAATGGCCAGGCAATAGCAACACCTTCTCCTTTGATTTAGGTGGATCATTCATTGGGCAAGGCGACGATGACAGCAAAACTCGCGAAGGAGAAAATTTCTTCGCAGAGGTTAAGAACTACTCCAGCTCCAGTGACCAATTGTCCATGTTCACTGATTTTTTGGCAAAATGCTACGTAGCCAGAAAAGAAAATCCGAAATTCACTGACATTTTTCTATGGATTACCTGGTCCCCATTCGGGGTTACAAAATGGAGCCAGTTGCATTCACCAGAAGAAATTAAAGAAGCAATCCTAAACAAGAGAAATCAGTTGAGATCTCTGAATATTTCAGATACTCAAGAAGCAGATGAGACTCTTTCTCAAGAGAAAGAATTTCTCAATGGTCTATCCAACGACATATGGATTCTAGTTCTTTCAAAAGAGCAAGAAGATTTCCTAACTATTTCAAAAGATGAAATGAGAGTAATAGCACAATATCGTACGGGAAAAGAAGGATGATGATGTCCTATGATGCACAACGATGAAATCGAAACAATTCAATCCATAAAAGATAAGACACGGTATTACATCGAACAGTGCAGTCCAGAATCGAATATCCGATATACTGACTATTTCAATCATACTTTTATTCCAGACATGGTCATCAACTGGAATAAACAAGAAAGATATTTATATATACGAACAACTCCAGATATTAATTGGATATTTGAGGATGCAAAACTATTAGACATTTTCCATCCGATTATTCTCACAATCGAAGATTTTAATGAAATTACCGATAAAAGTATTCCTGAACTTCAAGGCAAGCCCATCAGCTCCCTCATCAGCAACACCATGACTTTAAGAATGCTTACAGAACAAAATCGGGAACAAGCTATTTATAAAATAGTCAACCACCCAATACCCCAGTATGGGCGCGGACTTTTTACAAAACCCTTGGCAACAAAGACAACACAAGATTTTATCGATGGAGCCAACGCTGCAGAATCTCTTGATGGGAATCAAGTAGCACACTCATTGCAAACGATGCACCACGTTATGTCCAACGACGGAAGAAATCAGATTGATTCGTTTTATCAAGCATTATGGTGCGGACATGGTGGGGCAATAGCTAACTATCCTTCACCCGCCTTATTGGGAAACGAGCTCAATGACGAAGGATGGGACTATCTTCTTTCTCACTCAGACGAAAATACGCAGTGGTCATCTATACCCGCAAAACTCACGCTTCCACAAACGTCTCAGCTGAATGCACAAAAACACCCCTACAACTTCAATTCCTTGATTGCAGGAAAAGCAAACACAGTTGCTGTTAAGGCAGCGAAAGTTGTTCGAACACCACCATCTTTATTCTCCGAGTCAGCGCATCTTCCTTTTTGGCACTGGACCATTGACGAAAACCATCTAATTGCTACAAATGGAACGACACAAATTATATTCTCAGACTCGACCGAAGATATCAAAAAGATGTATGAGTCCGAAGATATTGCAATGCATGAAGGGCTGAATGTTGACACCTTTATCCATAGAGTGGCTGGATTAAAAATCCAGCGAGTTCAAGTAGACAACCGCGACAGCGTAACTGTTTATAATATCCCGGACTCTAAAATTCAAAAAAGCAACACACTGCGAATGTTTGGGAAGAATGCTCGAGTCATATCCTGTGAAGCGCAAATTCCAATTTCAAAGAGGGAAAAGAACATCAAATTTGATTATACAAATGGAATTGCGAATGTTCAACGAGGTATCTGTGATCTTCAAGCTTTTGCACAGACGATTATTCCCGCTATGGTTGATTTAAAAGAATCAGAATATGATTCCTTGTCTCATCTTTTCATGGAAGAAGCTCAAGGAGCTCTTTTCTAACATCCCTGTTAACACTTCAGAAGGAGACATAGATGCAGCAAGGGGTTGAAACGCTCGGCGATGAATGGAATCTAGACCAGCCAACTGCAAAGCTCTTCGAGGAACGATTGAAAACAGTAACCCCGACTCCCCTAGCCTGGGTTGTCATCAATCGATTCGAAAGAAAGGAATGCGACAACAAGCACGATAAGGCGGAATATACCCAGACCACACATTGTGCGCTCATCGACAATGAGAGCGATTCCGTCGCCAAAGCCCTGCACAATTTCAGCATCCCTGGACTAGGCAAATTTGACCTGCGTGTATCAGAGCGAAGCATGACCGGCTATGAACCCTGCTATGGCCTTCGATCAGAGAAAGCTCCATTCTACGGCTTCTTCACGCAAGTGCGCGATGCTCTAGGAAGCACAACGCCGGAAGTGGACATCTTGCCGTCTTTCCTTTGGTTTTGGGATGCGTACAGGGTAAAAGATGAGTGGAAATACACTGACGCGACCGGGAAAGAGTTACCACTACTCCGCTTTACGCTGGACGTTCCCGAAGACGATGAGGCAAATTGGAAACTCGAAGCCAGAGCGTTGGAATTGCGTACTTTTCTGTACTACTGCGATAAAGAATTGCTGTTATACACGGATGACACCTATGCTGGTCTTCCTTGTAATGATGATGCCCGGCAGGAGAACAGCAGAGACTGGTGTTCATATACTTTTATGAAGGAACCTGAAAACCCTTTGCGGAAAAGCGTAATAGCACTATTCGGAAAATACATAATCCATGGCGCGAAGAACACTCAATTCCCGCGATTTCTTGATGATGAAGCAACAACAGAGTATCCGAGTTTCATCATTGGGCTAGCCTCGGACGGCAAGCCTATTCCCGCCAGCTGCGATCCATCTCAGCTTTCTGGATACCCTAGCTCCAGTCCAAATCATCCAAACAAGCTTGAGCAAGTTTGTTTCAAGCCAGAAGTGTTGCAGAGATACTCAGCCAATCCAGACAAGTATCAGGTATCGGACCGCTCCGTTGCCTGCGTGATTGATGGAAGAGGCCTATGGCAACTTGACATCGATATAAACTCTGAAGGGCTTGTCGAAGCGCACCTAGGAGATCTCAGCAGTTTGCCTCGTGAGGAATTGCAGTATTGGGAATCGTTTAATATCACCCCATCCGGCAATCCGAACCCCAATAGAGTATTGCGAGATTACTTCAACATACCCTCGGATTTCAGTGATGTGCCCGTTTTCGAACTTATGCTCTCCTTCAAGAAAGCCTCCGAAAACGTCAAAGAGCAGCTAGGCGTAAGTATCTGGAAAGAGCCGGATAGCCACACTCTCAAAAAGATCAACACGCTTGCAGTGCCAACAGTGGACAGCACTGAAGCATTCAACAATGCGATGTTGGCTTTGACAAAAGCACTTGCAGATACCTTGGACGGGAAGCAGTTACGTAAGCTCTCAGGAATCGTCGACGACAAAATTGGATCCATACAATTAGCAATCTCGTTTTTCCAATCACAAGGAGCCGATACATCCCCCTTCGAATACCTGAAATATGTGCAGGATTTCCGTTCTGGAGGAGGTGCAGCGCATCGTCCTAATGGGAAAGGCGATGCGTCAAAAAGACTTCGCAGACTGTTAGGAGATTGCACATCCACCGATTGGAAAGAACGGCTTGTTTACGTCTGCAATCGGCTTACCGATGGATTTAACTCGCTCGCAGCCTGGCAGATCCAAGACGCGGACAGTCAGGGAGAAAAAGAAACCTCTGACGGAAAGACATCTGACCGATAGGGACAGGCGCCAGTCAGTCGGCATCCGAGAAAATCTCTTCAGATTTGATTGACTCGGAATGCTGTCAAACTGGTTCCTTCCAGCGTCTGACGGCGTTCCTTGGATATGTTACGGGGGCTTCATCTTGCGCCTTCCATTCCCATTTCACGCCGTTCCACTGCCGATTGCATCGCGTCGTATCGTTCGGCCACGCGAAGCCTGTAGGCGGCCTGCCTGCCGCTCGCGGGTCTCGCTAGGCGTTCCACCAGTCCGAAGTCAACCAATGTGCTGATCGCCCGTTCCGCGGCGCGTGGTCCGAGATTCAGCGCGTACAACAGCTTGCCACGTGATTCGGTGGTAGGGGGCTGCGGACGTTTTCTTGGAGACCGAACGGAAAGATTTTCGTATGTTCAGTCTTGAGGAACGAGAGCGTGCGGTGGAGTTGTATTTCACCACGCCGATGACGACGGCCCAGGTGGTGGAGCATCTGGGTTATCCGACCAGGCAGTGTCTGGAGCGTTGGCTGGCGATGGATTCCCGGTATGCTGGCCATATGGCCAAACCCATCATCCCACTGGAGACCAGGCGAAGGGCAGTCGAGCTGGTGCTGGGCGGCATGCAGCAGAAGCAGGCCGCCAAACAGCTCGGCGCGGGCGTCGGCGCGGTGCATGGCTGGGTCAGGGCGTACCGCAAGGGCGGCATGGCCGCGTTGCAGCCCA